>CAYMUK010000009.1:4051-30154 GCA_964393655.1 uncultured bacterium
CTCAGGGGCGCATCAAGGCCAGCTTCATACCTGATTTCGAAGCCGGTAGCCTGAACCAGGTATTCGCCGTGAGGTGACCACAACTGCAGCCTTGCCTCAATCTCGGCGCCTGGAGCGGCAAAGGCAGTGGGCACCGCCGTGCCGAGCGTCGCGCTACCCAGAATCGGCTGCAGTTCCAGCTCGAGCGACGTTGGCTCTGACCCGACAGTGAGACTGGCGTTCCCCAACGCCAGCAACCGGTCCTGGGAGTCATAACCCTCGCTCCTGAAGGTGTAGTCCCCGGGTAGCAGGTCAACTTCAGCGACTTCGCCGGGGATGACGGTGCTGCTGCCACCTTCCGCCTCAGCCTCGGCCAAGGGGCCGGCTTCCGCCTCTGCCGGTCGGTAGGTCACCAGGACGCGCTGGAGCACGCCGTCACCGGCGGCATCGGTAACCAGTGCCTGCACTTCCGCGGGCAGCTGCAGGCTGAGCTTCACCGCATCGGGTTCGCCTGGCGTCGGGTCTGGAGTCGGATTCTCGGGCTCTTCGGCTTGAGGCGGCGGGTCTTCGTCCGGCAGCCAGGCGTCCCGGACCTGCAGGCAGCCGGCAAGTAGCAATGTCAGCAGCAACGTCGCTGCAATCAGGCGTTGAGTCACGCGATCCCCCCAGGGAGTGCCTGTGCCTGTGTCCGGCACCGGCGTATTGGAGTCGGCAGGTCAAGGCGCCCGCCCGGGTCCCGGCGATTGGAGCCACCGGACAATGCCTGCAGCATACCAGCAGGTTTTCAGTCGCCAGGGGGCATCTGTCGCATGGATTACACGGCTGTGGCCGACAGGAAGCGGGCCACGGACTGGGCGCCATCGGCAAGCTGCAGCGCTTGTCCTTCCGCGGTCGCGTCCGCCAGCGCCGCAGCGGACAGCCGGGCACCGGCCTCGCCTGTTGCCGTGTCCAGAAGTTCCCGAACCTCCGGTTCCGTGGCAGCGCCGATGCCTTTGAGCAGGGCTGCGGCGAAACCGGCGAAGCGGGCGGCAAGCCGGGGATCGCCAGTTACCGCGATGGCGGAGGCGCCCGCCACTGCCGCGGCCACCTCGCGCACGTTCCCGATTTCCTGTGCCAACTGCAGGCTTTCCGAATAACTCGCCGCTGCTGCTGCAGGCAGCTGCCGCTGCCACTGCAGGTGGCCCAGGCTGTTCAGCGTGACGGCCGTACCCAGACGGTCGCCAATCTCCCGCCTCAGCCGGAGGCTCTCCCTGTACATGGTTTCCGCAGCCTGCGCGTCCCCGGCTTCGGCGGCCATGAAACCCACGTTGTTGAGTGCGACCGCGGTGCCCGCGCGGTCCCCGATGGCGCGCCTGATCTGCAGGCTCTCCTCGAACAGCTCGCGCGCCCGCTGCGCGCCTTCCTGCGACGCGGCGATAATGCCCAGGTTGTTGAGGGCGTTGGCGATGCCCAGGCTGTCGCCCGCCTGCCTGCGCTTCGCCAGGCTTTCCCCGAACAGCCTGCGGGCTTCCGGCAGGTTTCCCTGATACAGCTCGATGTTCCCGAGCCCATGCAGTGCGCGTGCGGTTCCCTGGTTGTCGGCGGAGGCAGTGGCCAGCTGCAGGGCCTCGTTGAGTCGTTCGCGCGCCAGTTCGTACTCACCCTGCTGCCACAGCACGTTGCCGCCCTCGGCAAGCAGCACCTGGATCAGTTCGGCGCTCTCCGTGACCCCCTTAAGGGCGGTCCGCGCCTGCTCCAGCCAGTCAAGCGCCGCAGCATAGTCGCCCTGCTTCTCCTTCAGTTCGCCAAGCAGGCGGAAGCTGCGTGCGCGGTCAGACTTGCCCCCGGCCTCAAGCAGGGCCTGGCGGAAACTCGCTTCAGCCTCGGCATACTTGCCAAGGTGGACCTGCACCTGGCCCTGCCGCTGCAGCACGTAAGGCCTTGCGGCCGGTTCAAGCAGCGGCAGCACCTGACCGAACCAGAGCAACGCCGACTCGTTCGCGTACGAATCCTGGGCCGCCATGCCGGCGCGGAGCAGGTACTCCCGCTTCTTGTCCAGATCCTCGCCGTGGCCGTAGTGCAGCGCCAGCAACTCCAGCATCGGTTCCGTTTCGCTGGCGTAGTGCTCTTCGACATAACGGGCGAGCCGCTCGTGCAGGGTTGCCCGCACGGAATATGGAATGCTCCCGTAACTCACGTCGCGGGTCAGCAGCTGACGGAACAGCCAGACCAGCGGGCTGCTGCCCTGCGGACTCGTCAGTTCCAGGCGGCCCAGCTCCAGAGCGGCCTGGCGCACGCGCTGCAGGCCGCCTAAGGCTGGGTGGTACCCGTTAAGCCAATCGAGCCTGAACGAGCGGCCGAAGACACTGGCTGCCTTGAGTAGCGCCTTCTGCTGTTCACTCAGCCGGTCCAGGCGGCTCAGGACGAGGCTGTGCAGGCTGGCTGGCAGTTCGGGCTCGGCGTCAGAATCGGAACCACGTTCAAGCACGAAGCTGGCCAGCTCCTCCAGGTAGTGGGGATTGCCTTCGGCCTGCTTCAGGAGCCGGTCCCGGACCGTGGCTGTGAGCGTTTTTCCAGTCAGCCGCAACTGCAGCAGCTCCCGTGCCTCCCTGTCGCCCAGCGGCTTCAGCCGGATTGCGTCCGGCACCGGTAGGCCAGTGGGCCGGCTGGTGATGACCAGCAGGATGGGCAGGTCGTGAACCAGTCTTTCCGTTTCCGCCAGCAGGTCCCGGGAGAGCGGGTCCAGCCACTGCTCGTTCTCGATGACCAGCAGGAGCACCTGACCAGACTCCGCGGCGCCTCGCGCCGTGTGGCGGAGCAGGTCCAGAATCAGGGCCTCGCGTGCTGCCTTGCGGAGTTCAGCGTCCAGCGACGCGGTCAGCTGATTGTCAGGCAGTGCCAGGCTGAGGACGGGTGCCAGCAGGGGCAGCCGTGGCAACAGTGCCGGAGCCAGGTCGCCCATGGCAGCGGCGACAGCTTCCCGGCTCCTCTTTGCGGGCAGCTCCAGGATCCCCTCGAGAATCCGGCGCCAGGGACCGTACGGAGTGTCGGCCTGGAAAGCCTCTGCCTCGCCCTGCAGTTGCCTGGTGGTCGCAGCGGTTTCACCCAGCAGGGCATTGACAAGTCCTGTCTTGCCGATCCCGGCCTCGCCCAGCAGGCGCACTGTCTGGCCGCTGCCGCCACGGGCGAGCTCCAATTGATCAAGCAGCGAGTCCAGTTCCGCCTTGCGGCCTATCAGCTGCCCGTCGGACCGCGCGGCCCGCTTCACTCCGGCAGACAGCAGCTCGAATACCGGCAGCTTCGTGCTGCGTCCTTTCACGGAAACCGGCTCCAGTGCACGCCAGTCACTCGTCGCCTGGGTGCTCCGCGCCACCTGCTCACCGGCCAGCACCTGACCGCTGGCAGCTAGGCCCATGAGGCGGGCGGCCATGTTGGTCTCGTCACCCAGCGCTCCGTAGGTTCGCCTTGAGTGGCCGCCGTAGGCGCCGGTGCGCATCGTGCCCTGGCTGATGCCGATGCGCAGTGAGGTGATGAAATCGAATTCCTCTTGCAGCGAGAGCAAGCTCCAGGCAACGGTGACCGCGCGGCGGGCATCATCCTCGTTGGACACCGGCGCACCGAACGCCAGGTACAGGTAGCTGCCCTTGTCACCGATAGTCAGCTGGAGCAGGCTGCCCTGCAGACGGGCAGCTTCCGCCTGCACCCTGCGGATGAAGCAGTCCAGCTTGCGGGGAGCCTCCGCGTCGTTGTCATAGTCAATCCCGGCGAAACCCAGGAACAGGGCGACCACAGGACGCAGCTCCGTCAGGAACTCGCCCTGACCGGCCTGCAGGCGCTCCTGGACCGCTGGCAGCAGCCAGCCCGTGAGGTCGGTGGCACCGGGGACGGGCTCAGCGTCCTTGGGGTGCGGGCGTTCAGTAAGGTCCGTGACAGCGGCGAAGCGCTGGCCGTCCGACTCGCGCCACTGGGCTACCCTGACCCGGTCCGACAGGCCTTCGACAGTCGCAGCATCAAGGATCACCTCGCCGCTGGCAGCCAGCGCTTCTCCTGCCGCCAGGCGGACGAGCGTGTCCCCGGCGATGACGTCCATCAGTTGCACCTCCGGGTTTCCGACAACCATGCGGCGCACGCTGCCAGTGGCCACAGCGACCTTGAGTGCGAGCGTCGCCTTACTGCCATCTGGCAGTTCGACCTCCCGGAAGTGTTCCATCGCCCTTTGCAGGGCAAGTGCCGCCGAGGTGGCCCTCGCCCCGTGGTCGGCGTCGAACCAACAGGTGATCGCGTCGCCCGCGAAGCTGATGACGCTGCCGCCATGGGCGTGCACCTGCTCGATCAGCGCCTGGTAGACGCGGTCCAGGTGCCGCGGAAGCTCCTCCGCACCGCGCCGCAACCCCAAAGCACGGGTGAGCCTGGACGTGAGCGCGGTGAAGCCCGAGATGTCGGCAAACAGCGCGCTGCCGCTGGTCCGTTCGGGCAGCTCCTGCCCGCTGGCCAGGGCACGCAGCCGGTCGCGCGGCAGGTAGGCCGCCGGGTCCTCAGCGTGGATCGTCACAGCTGCTGGAGGGAGTTGGTTGCCGGTTCGTCCTGTGTGTTGCCGCTGTTCACTGGGGGTGATTGTACCCGGAGCCGTGACGGTCCCGCTTCAGGGATACCTTAGAAAATAATGCACAGGTTGCTCACAGGGTGTGGATAACGCAAGCCTGCCGAGGCAAGAAGGAACGCCGCCCGGGAATCTCGTCCCAGGCGGCGTTTTTGTGGTGGAGCTGAGGGGATTCGAACCCCTGACCTTCTGAATGCCATTCAGACGCGCTCCCAACTGCGCCACAGCCCCAAACCCTCACCCGCTCGCGCGGGCGAAAGCTACTGTACCGTTTGCCTTCGGAAGCTGTCAACTTCCAGCTGACTGCTCAGCGGTCGTAGAACGCAGGCGGCTCAATGCCCAGCGCGCGCAGGTACACGTACATCTGGCCCCGGTGGTGGATCTCGTTGTCCAGCGTGTACTGCAGTTGCACCAGGCCGGAGGCAGTGAACATGCCGAACGTGGTGTGTTCGGCCGCCAGCTGCTCTTCCGTGAGCTGCGGAAACTGCGCTTCGATCGCGGCAATGTCAGCGTCCCACGCGGCCAGCAGCGATGCCTTGTCCTTATGGGGGTTGGCGGTCTCGTAATCCCCGAAGTCGCCGGTCGCCACGCCCCGCACCATGTTGCTGCCCACCTGCAGCAGCTCGTGCGCCAGGTCGGCGGCCGGGCGCATGCCGCCTACGCTGAACCCGAACAGTTCCTCTTCGGGGAACGCGTCCAGCACGCGGCGGGTGAGCTTGCGGTGGCCGAGCCAGTTGCTCAGGAAGTGACGGGTGTCCACGGCTGGTGCTGTTTCATTCATGGGCATATCCTCCGGGAAAGTGTTTGCTACCCGCGCACTTTAGCATGCCTTCACTATTAGGGTATTGCCTGCTGGCGCGTGGCACAAGAGAACCGGGCCGGCACCCATCAGGGTGCCGGCCCGGCAGCTCGCTTAAGCGTTCAGAAGGGTACGTCTACTCGCCAGCAGGCTCGGCTGGTGCCTCGGCGGCAGCCTTGGCGGCTGCAGTGCGAGCATCCTTGGCAGCCTTGGCAACGGAACGGTCCGCTTCCTGACGACCGATGTCGGTCTTCAGGCGGGCGGCCTTACCGCGCAGGTCACGCAGGTAGTAGAGCTTGGCGCGGCGGGTGCGACCACGGCGCACGACCTCAATCTGGCTGATCAGGGGCGAGTTGACCGGGAAAATGCGCTCAACGCCTTCACCCGAGCTGACCTTGCGGACGGTGATGGTGCTGCTCGCACCACGGCCGTTCTTGCGGGCGATAACCACGCCCTCAAAGCCCTGGATTCGGGTACGGGTGCCTTCAACCACGCGGTAGTCGACGCGGACGGTGTCGCCCGTATCGAATGACGGCACGTCGTCGCGGATGTTCGGCTGGTCGATCGAGCGCAAGATGGCGCCTTTGTTGAACTTCATGGTCTATCTCCTGGCTGGCTGGGCTGGCGGGCCTGTGTTGACCCCGGCCGTGGTTGGTCATGCCGGTTTGGCCCCGGCGAGCTTACAGCCTTGTGAGTGTACACCAGACTGCCCGCCGGGTTCAACTGACCTGAATACCTCGCTGCGCGTGACCGGTCAGCGCGCCCCACCCTGGCCGGGCCAGTTGTCGCCAAGCTCGGGGCCGGTGGAGTCGATCCGTTCGGGCAGCAGCGGGGTGGCAGGCTCAGCCGCGGAGTCTGCCGCGGACTCACGGGCCGGCTCGCTGCGAGCCGGGGGCCGGGTCTGGCCGCGACCGCCCGTGTCAAAGCGCACGGTGACCTTCCCGTTGCCCCTCACCAGGTAGAGGCCGACGCCGATCAGGACCACCGGCAGGAGCCAGCTTCCGCTCGAACCCCAGGCGACAAGCGCCAGGGCGCCGCAGGCGGCCGCCGGAATCAGGGCCCAGGACTGGGCGTGGCGCGGCAGCACGTGCAGTGCCATGAAAGTGGCGGCCATGCCGAGGAAGAACACCGCCCCGCCGTCGATCCAACGCCACGAGTTGTCAGCCACCACCACCGCTGCCAGCGTGAACATGGTCCCCGCCGGAATGACGGCCCACCAGCGCGAGTCATCCTCGCGCCAGGCGGTCAGGAAGCCCAGGCCCGATATGGCCAGGAACCAGGCGCCTGCGTTGACGCCGGTGACAGTGGCTGCACCGCAGCCCAGGAGGATGAAGCCGCCAAGCAGCAGCCACAGCTGCCTCCTGCCGGTGTAGTACTGGTTCAGCAGCCAGGCACCCAGGCCGGCCAGCACCAGCAGGCCCACGACTCCCCCGAATCCGCCGATTATGCCCATGTTGGACAGCGCAAGCAGGCCGCCGACGCCGATGAGTACCATTCCTAGGCTGGATCCAGCCCCTGTCTTTCCCTTGCTGTATGAACCGTTGCTCATTCGTCCCTCCTGGGAAGGCTACTGCCGCGGACCCGGTCATCACGCCCAACTGTTGACGCTGACGGGCTCCGCCTGGCCAGAAGCCTGATGCTTCCGACTCTAAGGCGGGCACCCCTGGCTCCACATCATGAAAAGGTAGGAGACGGCCGTACATCCAAAGTCGGAGGACGCCTGCGGGCGGCCTGCCTTACCATGGGGCCATGAATACCGACTCCACCTCACAGCCAGCGCCAATCCGGGTACTGCTGGTCGATGACCACGTGGTCGTGCGCCAGGGACTGAAGATGGTGCTGTCACTTGAAGAGGACTTCGAGGTGGCCGGCGAGGCATCCAACGGCGAGGAAGCCGTCGTCCAGGCCCGGAACCTGAAGCCCCACGTGGTGCTGATGGACCTGCTCATGCCGGTGATGAACGGCGTCGACGCGATCCGCAACATCAAGGCGGCACAGCCCGAAATCGAGATCGTGGCGCTTACCAGCGTCCTCGAGGACCGGCTGGTGATTGACGCCGTCGAGGCAGGGGCCATGGGCTACCTGCTGAAGGAGACTGGCCCCGAGACGCTGTTCGAAGCCATCCGCGCGGCTTCGCGCGGCGAGGTCCGCCTGGACCCGCGAGCCAGGAAGCGGCTGCTGCGGGAGGTCCGTACCCCCGAGATGCGCGAGTCCCTCACGGCCCGTGAGACCGATACCCTGAGGTTGCTGGCCAGAGGGCTGGCTAATCGCGAGATCGCCACCGAACTGGGTGTTTCCGAAATGACAGTGAAGACCCATGTTTCCAGCGTGCTCTCGAAGCTCGATCTCAAGAGCCGTACCCAGGCCGCCCTGTTCGCGTTGCGCGAGGGCCTGGTCGGACTGGAGTGAGTTTCTGAACGAAGTTCCGTTCCTGCGGCGCCTGTCAACCCGCCTGACCGCCCTGATTCTGGCTGTCGTGGCGGTGCTGGCCGGTGCCGCCATCGCGCTGCTTGCCCGGGGCTTCAGCCTGGCGCAGGAGGGACTGCTGAACCAGGGCAGCACGGGCGGGGCGGATCTGGACGCAATCATCCGGGGCACGGTCATCAACCTGATCGCAGTGTTCCTGTTCACTCTTGTCGCCGCCACCATCTTCTCGCGCAACCTGCTCACGGAGCCGATCGAACAGCTGGCCCGTGGCGTACAGGAAGTGCGCGAGGGCAACCTGGGCGTGAAGCTGCCAGTGACCTCCAGCAGCGAGCTCGGTCAACTGGCAAGATCGTTCAACA
This sequence comes from uncultured bacterium, assembly GCA_964393655.1. Taxonomy (GTDB): domain Bacteria; phylum Deinococcota; class Deinococci; order Deinococcales; family Trueperaceae; genus CALDPK01. The sequence continues at coordinate 12,195 of CAYMUK010000009.1, forward strand.
ACATGTCAGAGCGATTGGCGGAACGCACCAGCGACCTGACTGAATCGAACGAGGCACTCAGAGCCAGTGAGCAGCGCTATGCCGAGGCGCTGGAGCACACCGAACAGCGGGTCCAGGAGCGCACTGTCGAGCTGCGGGCCCTGCTGGAACTGTCGAATTCCACGGCGCTGACCCTGGACCTGCATCCCCTGCTGGACAGCATCCTGGACAGACTGGACGAAGCCGTGCCTCACGACGGTTCAGCCGTGCTGGAGCTGGACCAGGCGGGCAGCCTCAAGCCCGTGGTTGCGCATGGTGTGAGTGAGGGCAAACACCACCTGAGTCTTCCGCTGGTGGTGCGCGACAAGCGGCTTGGTCGCCTGGTGCTCTTCCGTACGGACGATCAGGAGTTCGACGACGGGCAGCGTTCGATCGCCAGCGCCTTCGCGAACCAGGTCGCCATCGCACTCGAGAACGACAACCTCTACGAACAGGTGCACGAGCGGGCTGCCTTCGAGGAGCGCCAGCATCTGGCGCGCGAGCTGCACGATTCGGTATCGCAGGCTCTTTACGGCATACTGCTGGGCGCGCACACGGCGCAGAAGCAGCTCCAGTCGGCGCCCGAGAAGGCCTCCGAGGCGCTGAGTTACGTGGAGAACCTGGCGCAGGCCGGCCTGGCCGAGATGCGGGCCCTGATCTTTGAACTGAGGCCCGAGGCGCTTGAACGGGATGGGCTGGTTGGCGCGTTGCGCAAGCAGCTGGATGCCCTGGAGTCGCGCCACGAACTGAACACGCACGGCGAGCTTGGCGAAGAACCTGACCTGCCGCTTGCCAGCAAGCAGGTGGTCTACCGCATCGCCCAGGAAGCGACCCACAACGTGGTGAAGCATGCCCACGCCAGCAATGTCTGGGTGAGTCTGGGACCCACCGCTGGCGGCTACAGGCTCGTAGTGCGCGATGACGGACTTGGTTTTGATCCCGGCCGCGAGTACAGCGGGCAGCTGGGGCTCAAGTCCATGCGCGAGCGCTCGGCCGGCCTTGGCGGCAAGCTGGAGATCAGCAGCACCGCGGGCGAAGGGACGATAGTCGAGCTGATGGTCCCCCTGGCGGAGCAGCTGGCCGGGCATGACCGTGATAGCGAGACGGGCGCATGAACCTTGAACGCGGACGCCTGTTGGGTGTGGCCCTGGTGCTGGCGGGACTGCTGGCGCTGCTGGGCAGCATCCCCTTCTTCCGGTTGCTGCCCTCGTTCATCTGGCTGCTGCTGCTCATGGGCGTTGGCGCAGTGATCTTCACAGCCAGCAGCATCAGGTTGCCGTTCTGGCAGCGGCTGGTCATCTACGTGATTGTGGGCATCTACGCCACAGCCAGCACCGGCAGTTTCGCCGGAGCAGCCGCCACGGGGTTCATCGCCATGGCCTTCCTGCTTACCTACGCGATGCGGCCGAGACTGTGGTGGGCGCTGATTCCCGGCGGCGTCATGTCGGCTGTGACGCTGATCATCCTGCTCGGCAGTTTCTTCCCGGGCTGGCAATCGGGCCCGCTGTTCATGCTCATGCTCTCGGCGACGTTCTCGGTGCTGTACCTGCTGCCCAAGGAACGCGGCGGCCAGCACTGGGCGCGCTACCCTGCCCTGGCCACCATCATCATTACGCTGATCATGAACGACCCCAGTGGGCGCACACCCTCGTGGCTCATCCCCCTGCTCCTCATCGGGAGCGGCGCCGGGATCCTGTGGTGGATCCGGCGCGATCCCGGCAACCGCTAGGCGGCCGGGGCTTCCGGGGCAGCCACTTCCGCGGCAGCGATTTCGTCGGCAACGGCGTCCGGGTGGCGGTGTGCCCAGTCGGTGATGGAACCGATGACCTTGTGCAGACCGAGGCCTGCCTCGGTGAGTTCGTAGCGGGTTCGTGGCGGCATGACTGATTCAACAGTACGCAGGATCACCCCGCGCTTCTCGAGGCGTTCAAGTCGGTTGGACAGGGTGGCGGCATTGACACCACCTACTGCCCGGGACAGCTCATTGAATCCATGCGGCCCTGCCAGGAGCTGGTGGATGATGTGCAGATTCCACTTCTCCTGCAGCAGATCGATGGCTGCATGAATGGGGCAGAAGTTCTTTTCCATGAGCTGATGATAGCACCGCACTGCTATGTGTTGTGTAGTGCTTGACTTTTTATAGCACTATGCCTTATAGTGCTTGCAGTTGACCGGAGCTGCCTGCGGGTACCCGGCACCAGGCTGCCTGACAGGCGGTCAATTCCCAAAGCACAAGGAGCAGCAATCATGATCTGGAACATAGATACCACCCACAGCCATGTCGACTTCAGCGTCCGCCATATGGGTTTCTCCACAGTTCGCGGTCGTTTCCGTGAGTTCGAGGGCTTCCTCGAGACGAACGACAATAACGAGCCCCAGCGCATCGAAGTCACCATCAACACCGCCAGCATCGACACCGGTGTGGCTGACCGCGACAACCACCTGCGCAGCGCCGACTTCTTCGACGCCGAGACCAATCCGCAGATCAGGTTCACCAGCACCAGCATCGAGCCAAAGGGCGGCAACCGTTACGCCGTGACTGGCGACCTGGACATGCACGGCGTCGTAAAGCCCGTCACGTTCGACGTCGAGGGCGCCGACCCGATCACTGACCCTTACGGCCTGCAGCGCGCAGCTGCCTCCGGCACCGCCGAGCTCAGCCGCAAGGACTGGGGCCTGACCTGGAACCAGATCCTGGAAGCGGGCAGCGTCATGGTCAGCGAGAAGGTCAAGCTTTCCTTCGAAGTGGAAATCACCGCCCAGCAGTAAGCAACGGGCAAGCAGCAGCACCAGGAAAGGCCCTGGAGTCGAAGTGGACTCCAGGGCCTTTCCTGCGTGAGCGGGCGGACCCGGCTCAGGCAGGCTTGAGCAGGTCGGCGTACCGCTGGCGGAACTTGGCGACCTTGGGAGCGATGACAGCGGCGCAGTAGCCCTGGTTCGGGTTCCGCTCGAAGTAATCGCGGTGGTAATCCTCCGCGTCCGAATAGTTGCTTAAGGGTTCGACCACGGTCACGACGGGCGCCCCGAAGACTCCCTCTTCTTCCAGCCGGTCGCGGAACTCGCGCGCAACCTTCGCCTGTTCATCATCGTGCGTGAAGATCACGGAGCGGTACTGCTCGCCGATATCGTTGCCCTGCCGGTTCAGTTGCGTGGGGTCATGCGTGGCGAAGTAGACGCCAAGCAGCTGCTCGAAACTCAGCTGTGCGGGGTCGAAGGTTATGCGACTCACCTCGGCGTGACCGGTGGTGCCGGAGCAGACCTGTTCATAGGTCGGCTTGTCAACGTGGCCACCTGCGTAGCCCGGGCGCACGTCGGTGACGCCCCGCAGGTCTGCGAACACGGCGTCGGTACACCAGAAGCAACCGCCACCAAGCGTCGCCTGTTCAAGTTCACGATTCTCGCTCATGCCTCAATGTAACGCCGGTGCCGGCAAACTGGCGTCAGTTGCGCTCCACGCCGGTCGCCAGCACGTTGTCGCCCGCAAGTTCGAGCCGGACGCGCGGCAACGCCCGCATGGCCGGACCACTCACCGCCACGCCCGCGCGCTCGGGTGCGAACACGCTCAGGTGGCAATGGCACACCAGCGACGGATGCTGGCTGCGGTGATTGAAGGCGAAGGCGACGGCCTCGGTGTCGCGGCTCAGCTGCACGGGGCAACCCTGATGGGTGCAGATCCGGCTGTAGGCGATCAGGTTGCCCTCGCTGACTTCAAGACCGCCCGGAACCGGCTCCGGTACATTCAGCACGATTACGGGCAGGTTGGCATAGACGGACTCGACCGCGGCCCAGGGCGCGGCAAGCTCGGCCACCGTGGCCAGCTGAAGCGGTTCAAACGAATCGAACTCGGGATCCGGATTCGCGGGCTGCCGCTGGTAGTGCACGGAATAGTAGCGCCAAGCGGCCCAGCTCCCGCCGCCCAGCGCCGCCAGTACCGGCAGGCGCCACAGCCAGGTGATGAGGCGCCTGCGGCCCTCATCAGGCGGGGGCGCCGGCTCCTTCACCTGCCGGCCAGCTCCTGGGTCACGAAGTCGACAAGCAGGGTGATCTCTTCCGGTTCGAGCTGCGCCAGGAAACCGGGCATCGCGCCGCGGCCGAAACGGATGGTGTTGGCGACCATGGCTTCGTTGCGCACCCGCTCGTTGCCCGCGAGCGCCGGACCCGTGCCGCCGGTCGCCTGACTGCCGTGGCAGCTTGCGCAGTTAGCCGCGAACAGCGACGCTGCGGCGCTGGCCGTGCCCGCTGGAGCGAAGTCAGCTTCTAGATCAGCCTGACCGCCAGGCAGTCCTTCCGCCGGGCCAGCAGCGGGCACTTCGCCGCGGAGCCTCGCCTCGGCCTGCTCAATCAGGCCGGGCACCCGGCCGGCAGCGTCCTCACCCACCTGTTCGACGTAGCGGGTCCACGCGTCGATGGCCGCTTGGAACTCACCCAGGCTGAACCGGCCATTGCCGAGGAACAGCAGGGCGTCGGGGTCAACCGCGCCATCAGCGGCGGCGCGGTCCAGAAAGACGACAGCCTCCTCGACCCGGCCGCTGGTGAACAGCACCTGACCGGTGCGGCTGAGCGCCTCGGTGTGCAGCGGGTCGAACTCGGTCAGGATCCGGAAGTACGTGTCCACGGCCAGTTCCTGCTCACCTGCACGCCACCAGGCGTCACCGATGCTGGCCAGCGTTACGGCAGTCGGGTTCTCTTCCAGCTCACGGTAAAGCGGAATGAGTTCGTCGAGCAGCGCCAGCCGGATCTGCGACCGTTCATCGCCGAGCGTCTCGGGCAGCTCCGCGAAACGGCTCCAGCTGGCGTGGGCAGCCTCGAATTCACCGAACACCAGCTGCAGTTCGCCCAGGTAGAAGAGCGCCTCGGCATCGGTGTCGTCCACGGCTACTGACTGCTCGAGCAGGTTCCTGGCCCGCTCCGGATCGCTGCCCATCTGCAGCAGGGCCAGCCTCTTGAGCGCCACCGCGGGCGCCGGCTCGAGCGTGTCCACTGCCTGCCGGTAGGTGCTCAGCACTCCTTCAACGTCACTCAGCTGCCAGTAGAGTTCACCAAGTGCCAGCAGGTTCTCCTCGCTGGGGTCGGCTGCTGCGGCCTGCTGCAGTGCCTGCAGCTGCCGCGCGCTGTCCAGGTCCTGCTGGAAGAAACTGGTGACGCTGGCCTGGCCGGTCCGCGGCAGCACCCAGCCGCCAAGCGCGGCGGCGATGCCGACGAAGGTGAGTGCCAGTGCCAGGCCGCTCCAGGGCACGCGCCGGTTTTCCCGGCGCGCAGGCCTGGCAGGTGCTGCGGCCTGCTGGGTGGTGCGTTCGTCCAGGAGCCTGAGGACGCGGGCGGCCTTGGCCTCGTAACGGACCCGCAGTTCCTCGCGGCGCGTGGCGTTCAGGTCGGCCCGGCCGTCGAGCTCGCGGATCGCGCGCAGAAGGGCGTCACGCTCCTCCTCAAGGTCCACCGTCACGGGGTCGCGCAGGTCCGGCAGGGAATCCACGAGTGAATCCGAGAACAGCGGCGCCGCGACAACTGCGAGCAGCAGGAGCGCAAGCAGGACAATGAAGATGATTGTCACTCGCGCTCTCCCCGCCCCTCTTCAGCCATCACTTCATGCAGTCGTTTCAGTTCCTCATCACTCACTGTCACTTCCTCGGTGCCGGCCCTGGTCGAGCGCCTGAGGAACCCGACAAGCATGATGGCACCGGCGGCAGCCACCACGACAGGCAGCAGCCAGACCAGCAGGTGTATGCCCCGGCGGGGCGGTTCGAGCAGAATCCAGTCACCGTAGGACTCAGTGAAGCTGGCCAGGATCTCCTGATCACTCATGCCCGCCAGCACCATCTCCTGGATCTCGTTACGCATCGTCAGGGATATCTGGGCACTGGAGGCCGCCACGGATTCAGAGACACAAATGGGGCAGCGGAGCTGCCGGGCAAGGTCGAAGACCCGTGCCTCGATGGTCACACCACTCTCCTGGGCGACAACCAGCGTGCTCAGCAGGAGCAGCGCCGTGAACAGCCAGCGCCTCAAGGCAGGATGCTCCTGATGTTGTCGGCCAGAACCTGGTCGCTCAGGATGCCGGCGTACTTCTCCACCAGGGTGCCCTCCGCATCAATGAAGAAGGTCTCGGGCACGCCGAAGAGCCCGTAGTTGCGGCCCACCCGGCTGTCATCGTCACTCACGTTGGGAAAAGTGAGGCCGAACTCATCGATGAAGGCACGGCCGGCCGCCTGCCGGCCCTTGTCCAGGGTCTGGATGCCTATCACCACGACGTCGCTGCCGTACTCCTGCCAGACGTCCTGGAGCAGTGGCGCCTCCACCCTGCAGGGTTCGCACCATTCCGCCCAGAAGTTTATGATTACCGGCTTGCCGAATTCCCCCGGCACGTAGTTAAGTTCCGGTCCGAACTGCTGCTGGAGATTGGCGTGCACCGGCAGCGCGAAGGCGGGAACCGACCTGCCGATCATGTTCGAAGTGATTATCCGGTCGGGCGAGCCGCGCCTGAGCCCGAACCAGAACAGGGCACCAAGCACTGCGACGACAATCGCGACTATGACGACTCGCTTCATGGGTTCACGGCCTTCGCGTCGCTTTTTGCGGGACTCGTCGCCCGGCGTTCCGCCCTGGTGGGCATGAGCGAATACACCGTGCCGAGCACCAGGATGAGCCCGCCGAGCCAGATCCACGTGACGAGCGGACTGTGCACCAGATGCATGATCACGAAGCCCTGTCCCGGGTTCAGGTTGCCACCCACGTTCAGGTAGATGTCGTGAAATGCCGTGTAGTGCACGCCGGGAGTGGGCACGGTCATCGCCTGACCCTCGAACTGCTTCAGCATCGGGTAGAGCGTGGTGACGTGCCGGCCGTTTCGGCTCAGGTCGACCTCGGCACCCGCTCTGGCCTCGCCCACCCGGATCTCCTCGAACACTTCGACCAGCGTGAGTTCGTAGCCCTTGAACTCAAGGGGCACGCCCTGATCCAGGCGCGCTTCCACGTCGACCCGGTACGCAGACGCAGCCATGACCGACACGGCCACCACGATGATTCCGAAGTGCACGATCATCGAGCCGAAACGGCGCCGGTTCTCGAACGCGTAGCTGCGGAATACCGAGAGCGCGCTCCGTCCTGTCAGCCTGACCCGCGGCACTACGGCACCGACAATCAGCAGGCCGAGGCTGACAACATTCCAGCCGGCGACAAACACTGTCAGCAGCGGATAGATCTCGCGCATGCCGAAGGCCAGCGCTGTGCCGCCGGCCAGCAAGCCACCGGCGGACAGCCACAGCAGGTTGCGTTTCAGCGACTGGGTTTCGGCCTTGCGCCAGGGCAGCAGGGGCCCTATGCCCATGAGCAGGAAGATCAGCAGGAAGATGGGCACGCTGACCTGGTCGAAGAAGGGGGCACCCACGGTCACGCGCTCGTTGGTCAGCGCTTCGATGATCAGCGGGAAGATGGTGCCGAGCAACACCGCGAAGGCAATGGCGAGGAACAGGATGTTGCCAAGCAGGAAGCTGCCCTCGCGGCTGACCGGCGAGTCCAGCTCGGCCCGGTCGCGCACCTGGTCCCAGCGCATGGCGATGAGTCCGAACGAGAACAGCAGGACCGCCAGGAAGAACCACAGGAACACCGGGCCCACAGGACCGTCGCCGAAGGCATGCACGGACGACACCACTCCCGAGCGGGTCAGGAAGGTGCCGAATATGGTCAGCGCGAAGGTCAGCGTTACCAGCATCACGTTCCACGACTTCAGCATGCGGCGGCGTTCCTGCACCTGCACGCTGTGGATGAACGCCGTGGCGGTCAGCCACGGCAGGAAACTGACGTTCTCGACAGGGTCCCAGGCCCAGAAGCCACCCCAGCCCAGCACCTCGTAACTCCACCAGCCGCCGGCGATGATGGCAGCGGTAAGGAAGCCCCAGCCGGTAAGGGTCCAGCGGCGGGTCTGCGTCATCCAGTCGACGCCCGGCCGCCTGGTTATCAGCGCGGACATCGCGTAGGCGAACGGCACGGTCAGGCCGACGAAGCCCAGGTACATGAGGAACGGGTGCACCGCCATCATCCAGTGGTTCTGGAGCAGCGGGTTCGGACCCGGACCGTCCAGCGGCGGAACGGCCAGCACCGTGAACGGGTTGGCCACGAAGCCGACAACGACGATGAAGAACAGCTGTACGGCCTGCATGATGACCAGCGCCCACGGGCGCAGCGCGGTGTTGGGCGCACTGATGGCCAGCACTGCCGTGTAACCCGACATCAGCCAACCCCACAGCAGCAGGGAGCCTTCGAGTGCCGCCCACATGGTGACGACCTTCACCCAGATGGGCGAGGCGATACGCGAAGTCTTGGCCACGTACTCGACGCTGAAATCGTCGGTCAGCAGCGCAGCCTGCATGATCGCAACGGCGGCGGTGAGCGCAAGGAAGACGGCGACGGCAGCGAAGCGCGCGGAAGTGAGCAACCGCGTGTCACGCCGCCTGATACCCAGTATGCCGGCGACTATCGCGTAGGCGGACAGGGCAAGGGCCAGCAGCACCGCTGCAGAGCCCAGCAGACCAAGACTGGGGGCATCGAACACGTTCTCAATCCTATCGCAGCACGGCGCAAATCGCCGTGTCACAACGGGCGCGGCAACCGGCCCGGACAGGCTTCACTTCAGGGCTTCGCGAAGTTCCTCGTCGTCTATATGGCCGTCCTCAACCTCGTAAACCTCGCTGTGCCGTACCAGCAGGTTGTCGCTGTGGAACACGCCATCCTCGAAGGTGCCCTCGACAACCACGCCGACGCCCTCGGTGAACAGCGCGGGCGGCGAGCCGGCGTGCGATACGGGGTAACCCAGTTGCGAATCAGCCAGCACGAAGTTCAGGCGGACATTTTGCTCGTCCATGTTCATGCTGCCGGGGGCGACGATGCCGCCCAGGCGTACGCGCCGGTTGACGTACTGGGATTGCTGCTCGGCGTACTCACCGGGCAGCATGAAGTACACCAGGCTGCTTGACAGCGCCTGGAACGTGAAATAGCCGGCGAGGCCCAGTACGGCGACGCCGACGATTGAATAGATGACCTTGCGGTTGATGATGCTCACTCCTTACGTAGTGCGGCCCGCCTGCGCAGCAGCCAGAGCAGGTAACCGCCCAGGCCGACCAGGGTCACGAGCCAGGCCAGGGTGACCCAGGCCCAGTCGCCAGCGGTGGTGTTGGGAGCGAAGGCCAGAAAGTCGCGGAACCAGTCAGACACGGATTGCCTCCCCGGCAGGCTGGCTGTCGCCCGCCTTCTCTGCCGCCTGCAGCCTGGCTTCAGCCAGTCCGATGTGGCTCCGTTCCAGGAAGAACCAGATGAACACGAGCAATGCGGCAATCATGTTCAGCATCAGTACGTAGGCGAGCTCCTCGGGCATCTCGGCGCGCCTTGCCGGATGCACCGTCCTGAACAGCGTCGTGGCGGCCCGGTTGAGCGGTGCGCCGGCCGCGACCACGAGTGCGATGACAGCACTCACCCGGCCCGCCCGCACCGGATCGCTGATGATGCCACGGATCACGAAGTAGCCGACCATGAGCACGAGCATGATGGCGGAGAGCGTCAGGCGCGCGTCCCAGGCCCAGTAGGCACCCAGGGTGGGCCGGGAGTAGATCATCCCGCCCACAATCGTGAGCGCCAGGAAAATCACCGTCACCTCGGCCGCGGCCAGGGTCCTTACATCATCACCCGGCCGGTTGCGCCACAGCTGGATGGCCGCCAGGATTCCGGTGATGACCGTGCCCAGCAGACCGATAGCCGCGATTGCCGCATGGGTGTACGTCACCCGGAAGAGTTCCTCCTGGGTCCGCTCTGTCGGTGCCACGAACAGTGCGAAGTAGGTGGCCACGAGGAAGAACGCCAGCGTGAGCCAACCCAGCATGGTCAGCCAGGTGGGCCGGCGGGCAGCCTGCTGCTGTGAAGTTGCCGTCATCAAGACTCCTTTGGTGCCTTGCCGGACGGCGTTTCCGGCAGGCAGCTCCAGTCCATTCCATTGTACACAGCAGGTTTTTGTGTCACGGAACCGTGTCTTACCTGCCGGCGCCCCGTGCCGGCCTCACTCCTCGAGCAGGAAGCGGAAAATGGCCACGCAGATGACCAGGTAGACGAGCACGAACCCGGCAAGCAGCCGCAGCCAGTCAAGCGCCAGGCGCGTGTCCTGGAAGTACATGAGTTCGGTGGTCGCGCCGACCGAGGCCAGCAGTGCCGGAATGATGACCGGGAACATCAGCAGCGGCAGCAGCGACTCCCGGGCCCGCAGGCTGGAGGTGAGCGCGGCGTAGAAACTGCCGATGACCGAGAAGGCCAGCGTTCCCAGCAGCAGCACAACGATAACCAGGGGCCAGCGGTCCCCCAGTTCGAGGCCAAAAAGAACGACAGACACAGGCAGCAGGATGAGTGCCAGCACCGCCAGATAGATCCAGTTGGCCAGCAGCTTGCCCACGTAGATGACCGCCCGCGGCACCGGGTAGAGAAGCAGCTGTTCCATGGCGCCATCCTCGAATTCGTTCACCCAGGATTGCGACGCGGTGATGACGCCTGCGAAGGCCAGCGCCACCCAGAGCATGCCCGGCCCGACAGCCCGGAGGATCTCCGCCTCGCCACCCGCGGCGAAGCCCATGATTACCAGGGTGATGCCGGCAAAGAACAGCGTCGCCATCAGCACGGAGCGGCTGCGCAATTCCTGGCGCAGGTCCTTGCCGACAAGAGCCAGCACCGCGCGGAAGTCGCCGGCTCCCGGGAAGGCGTCCTTCACAGGCCGCCCTGGAGCGAAAGCCGGCCGCCCGCAACCCGCAGCTCCGCATCCGGCTGCCTGGCCCCCGCCCGCAAATCCTCGTGCGTGGCCATCAGGATGGTGATGCCGCGCGCGGCGGCGTCCAGGACAAGTTCGTCCACCAGCTCCCGGCCAGCCTCGTCAAGTGTCGAGTAGGGTTCATCGAGCAACCAGAGTCTTGAACCGGGCAGCAACAGCCGGGCCAGCGCCAGCCGCTTTTTCATGCCGCTGGAGAAGCCGCGCACCAGCTTGCCGCCGGCAGCCTCAAGTCCGACCCGTTCCAGCAGGCTGGCAGCAGAGACCTCCAGGCCGTAGAGCGTCGCTGTGAGTTCCAGGTTCTCCCGCGCGCTCAGCATCGGATATACGCCGCCGAGCACGCTGACCAGCACTGTCCGGCGCCTCACCTCATGAGCCTGTTTCTCCAGGTCGAACCCGAACACGGAACCGGTGCCAGCGCTGGGCCGCAGGCGGCTCGCGATAAGCCGCAGCAGGGTGGTCTTGCCCGAGCCGTTCCCGCCGCGAACCAGGATGAACCGCCCCTGGGCAACCTCCAGGTTCAGCTGGTCCAGTATCAGCTCACGGCCGTAGCTGCGGCTGATCCCCCTGAGTTCGACGGCCGGGATTTCACTGCTCACAGGCGGGACATCAGCCAGTCAGGCGTGATGCGCTGGAGCAGACCGTTGAACATCGTGTAGTAGCCGGTCACCATCAGCACACCCATGACGATCATGACGCTGCCACCGATACGCTCAACCACCAAGAGGTGGCGCCGCAGCACGCGCGACACACCCAGGAAACGGTCGAAGGCCAGCGCCGCCAGCAGGAAGGGCACGCCGAGTCCGAGTGCGTAGACAGCCAGCAGCAGCATTCCCTGCACGACCGTCTCTGAGGTGCTGGCGAGTGCCAGCACCGTGGCCAGAATCGGACCGATGCAGGGTGACCAGCCGATGGCAAAGGCGAAACCGAGCAGCAATGCGCCGTGTGGGGTGCCGGAACGGTCGCCCACCTGCAGGCGCGCCTCACGCATCAGGAACGGAATCCTGAGCACACCCAGCATGCCGAGCCCGAACACGATGATTACGACGCCGCCGACGATTATCAGTTCGTACCGCCAGGCCCGCAGCATCGCGCCCACCCACGTGGCAGACGCTCCCAGGATCACGAAACAGAGCGAAAAACCGAGGATGAACAGCAGGCTGTAGAGCACCCGGGTGCGCTGGCTGGCGGTGGCGTTGCCACCCACATACGCCAGGTAGGACGGCACCAGCGGAAACACGCACGGTGAGAGGAACGAGAGGAGGCCGGCGAAGGCGGCAAGTGGTATCGAAGCAGTCAAGTCAGCACCAATCCAACGTAGGGCTGATGATATCCCGCCTTCCACGGCTGCTAAGTGTCACCGGCGGCAACGCCCGTGGGGCTATCCTGTAGCCAGTACCGGGCGCCAGTCGGCCGCCCGCAAGTGAAGGGAGCCAGGAGCCAATGAACCCGCTACGCAAACTGCAGGACTTCGGCCAGAGCGTCTACCTGGACGAGATCAGCCGCAAGATGCTTGAAGACGGAACCCTGAACCGCCTGATCGAGGAGGATGGCATCCACGGCGTCACCTCCAATCCGGCAATCTTCGAGAAGGCCATCGCCAATTCAAGCGACTATGACGCGGACATAAAGCGACTGGCCGCAGAAGGCCACTCTGTCGAGGAGATCTACCTGGACCTGGTCATAAACGACATCCAGGCCGCCGCGGACTCGTTCCGCAGCCAGTTCGACGCCTCCTCAGGACGTGACGGTTACGTCTCGCTGGAAGTCAGCCCGCTGCTGGCCCCGGACACTGCCGGCACCGTCAAGGAGGCCCACGAGCTGTGGCAGCGGCTTGACCGGCCGAACGTGTTCATCAAGGTGCCGGGCACCGAAGCGGGGATTCCGGCCATCCGGCAGCTGACACGCGCCGGCATCAATGTGAACGTGACACTGCTGTTCGGCATCGAGCGCTACCGCCAGGTGGCACTCGCCTACATCGAAGGGCTGGAGGACCGGCTGGCGGACGGTGAGTCCGTCGCCGGAGTCGAATCAGTCGCCTCGTTCTTCCTCAGCCGCATCGACGTCCTGCTCGACCCGCAGCTCGAGCGGCTTGCGGAGCAGGGCGACGACCGCGCGCGTGGCCTGCTGGGCAAGGTGGCTGTCGCCAACGCCAAGGCCGCCTGGCTCGCGTACTCTGAACTGTTCAACAGCGAGCGCTTCGAAAGGCTGCGCGCTGAAGGCGCCAGACCCCAGCGCCTGCTATGGGCGAGCACGGGCACCAAGAACGCGGACTACGAGGACACCATGTACGTGGAGCCCCTGATCGGTCCCGACACGATCAACACCATGCCGCCTGCAACGCTGGACGCCTACCGCGACCACGGGCAGCCGGCAGCCAGGATAGATCAGGGCACGGACGAGGCTCTCGCCCGGCTTGCGCTGCTGGAGGAGCTCGACATCAACCTGGCCGATGCCACGATGCAGCTGGAGGAAGAGGGTGTCGAGAAGTTCGTGACGCCTTTTGAGAGCCTGCTTGAGACAATCAGGGCGCAGCTGGACTAGGCGGAGTCCGTGCGCGCCGGGTCCCCGGCCGCCGCTTCGCGCAGGACCTTGCGCATCAGGAACCAGTAGCCGATTATTCCCACGGCTGCGAACGCGAACCACTGGATGGCGTAGCCCAGGTGCGGGCCCTCGTCCAGTGGTTCGATTATTGCCGGTAGCGGCAGTTCCGCGGACTGGCCGGGGTCCTGCTCCTGCAGCAGCAGCCAGGCCGCGGGCAGCAGGCCAGGCAGCTGTTCGCGGGCCAGACGCTCCAGATCCACATACCAGGCGGCACGCAGCGCGCCGTCTGCAGGATCACGCGGAGCGAAGCTGGCGCCCAGGCCGGTGGGCGGCGTCTGGCTGGCACGCAGAACGCCGGTCACCACGACACTGCCTTCAGGTGGCGTCGCCTCCGTCACGGGCACCTGGTCACTTCCGTAGGGCACCCAGCCCCGGTCCACCAGAAGCCTTGAACCATCGGCCAGCAGCAGCGGCGTAAGCACGTGCCAGCCAGGCTGGCCGTTCCAGGACTGGGAGCGCAGCAGCAGCTCGTCCACCGCCTGGTAAGTGCCGGTGGCGCGGGCGTGGCGCAGGTCGAGCCGGGAACCGTTGTCGGGATCGGCCAGCAGCGCTGTGTCGGCCAGGTCCACGCCGACAGCCAGGGGCGGCAGCAGCTCGCGGGCGATCCGGATCTCGTTCTCAGCGCGCTTCTGTTCCAGCCGGTCCAGCTGCCAGAAGGCGCAGAACAGGAACACGGCGACAAGGACCAGCGCCAGCAGGTGACCGAAGATCCAGCGGGTGCTGAGCAGGACGCGCCAGGGGGGTGGACGGGATTCCATGGTCAGGAGAAGATCATGCGGTCAACAGCCATCGCCACGAAGATCAGCGCCAGGTAGCTCATCGAGTACAGGTACAGCGGCAGGGCGGCCTTGCGGTCCACCCGCTGGCCGGCGGCCACGACGCGGTAGAGCTGGTACATGCGCAGCACGAGGACGAGGTTGAGTACCAGGGCGGCGAGCACGTAGACCCAGGACATCTCGTGCATCACGAACGGGATGATGGTCAGGGCGATGGTCAGGACCGCGTACATGATCATCTGCAGCACGGTAGCGCGGTCGCCGATGACAATGGGGGCCATGGGCACGCCGACGTTGCGGTAGTCCTCCTTGATCATCAGCGCCAGCGCCCAGAAGTGCACGGGCGTCCAGACGAACACGAGGCCGAACAGGCACCAGGCGAGCAGGCTCAGCTCGCCGGTGACGGCGGCCCAACCGACCAGCGGCGGGATGGCACCGGCCGCGCCGCCGATGACGATGTTGTGCCAGGTGGTGCGCTTGAGCCAGATGGTGTAGATGATCACGTAGAACGCGATCCCCGCCCAGGAAAGCAGGGCTGCCAGAAGGTTGGAGCTGGCCCAGATGATCGCGAAGGAAAGCAGGGTGAGGGCGACAGCGAAGATGAGGGCGTTGCGCGTGCTGATGAGCTCGTTGGCAACCGCTCGCTTCGACGTGCGCTTCATGCTCAGGTCAATATCGCGGTCGATAATCATGTTGTAGACGCCGGCGGCACCGGCGGACATGTAGCCGCCCACCAGCAGGCCCAGCAGCAGCGTGAAGCCGGGCCAGCCGCTCGCGGCGATGAACATTGCGCCCACAGTGGTGAGCAGCAGCAGGCTGATGACACGGGGTTTCGTCAGGGCGACATAATCGCGCCAGGTTGGTTTCTGTAGTGCAGCAGTCGTCATATCGGGTCAGGCATTCTCCAGCTTCGTCATTCCGGACCGTGCGGTCACGGCAGGTTCAGCCAGAGGATAACCCAGCGTGACGACGGAAACCGCAGCGAAGAGACTGAAGGTGGCAACCGCCAGGCCAAGGTGCAGGAGCTGCAGCACGACCGGCGCCAGCATGGCGAAGTTGACCACACCGACAAGCAGCTGCGCGACATAGACACCGAAGAGAATCTGCGACAGCCGCTTACCCTCAGCCACCGGCTTGTTCAGGCGGGCGAAACCGAGGGCAATGAACAGGTAGATGCCCACGCTGACGGCGATTATCGGATGCAGGAACCGCAGGCGGATCAGGGGGTGTGACGCTGAATCGAAGTCCATGGCCACGCCTTCGGCCAGCGTCGCGCTGGGAAACATGGTGTTGCCCATGGCCGCGATGCCGCCGGAGAACATCATCAGCAGCATCAGCGCCAGGCCAAGCCCGAACACGGTCGTCAGGACCGGCTGGGCGCTGAGCCTGAGCGGCCAGCCCGGTGCGTTGCGCCTGGAGTAGACGAGCGTGCCGGCAAGTGCCCCGATGAGCAGCATGGAGTTCACCAGGTGCGCGGCAACCATGATTCCCCGGGCGGTCGAAACGGTGTCACCGGTAAGTTCGAACAGGACCGTGGCGGCCCCCAGCAGTGCTTCGATAATCACCAGGACGAACGAGGCGGAAGCGAACCACCAGAAGCCGGGGCGCGCCTTGCGCAGCTGCCAGCCGCGCAGCAGCAGCCAGACGCCGAGCAGCAGCACGATGGCGGACAGGCTGCGATGGCTGAATTCGATGATGGACTGGGTGGTGAAGCTCAGCGGTACTATCTCGCCATTGCAGGTGGGCCAGTGGCTGCCGCAGCCGGCCCCGGAGCCGGTCGCCCGCACGAAAGCTCCCTGCAGGATGACGATCACGTTCATCACGAAGGCCCAGATGGCCAGTTTCTCAATGTTCACTTTCAGAAAGTTCAACTGCGGACCCCATGTTTCGGCGCTTCTTCCAGCGCCTGTCTTTACGTGATAGCCTGCTCGGTCGCAGGCCGTGACGAAGGCACACAGCCCTCTCACAGTCACTGGTAATGATACAGCCCAGTTCATGGCGGAGGCTGTAAGAGGCGTCAAAATGCCCTGCACCGCGCCACGGTGAGCAGCTGCCTGGGTGCGGGGGAGGCAGACCAGCAGCACCAAGCTTGACCAGCACCGGAGGAGATTTTGATCAAACGGCTCATACTCATCGCCATCGCGTTCTGCGCCATGTTCGCCATGCAGGCGACGGCCCAGGAAGCGAGTGAGAACGACGCTGCCACGAACATCGAGAATGGCCAGCTGTTCCTGAACACGGGCGACTGCGAAGTTGCGCACTACTACTTCAGGGAGGCAATCCGCCTTGAACCGGCGAATGCCGAAGCCCTGCTGGGCCACGGCCGCGCCCTTTCCTGCCGCTATGCCTTTGACCTCGCCATCGAGAGCTTGCGTCAGGCCATCGACGCGGATCCCAACCTGACCCTGGCATACGTGCACCTGGCGCTCGCCTACCAGTCCCAGTACAACTCGGACACCGCGCGTTACCCGAACATGCTGAACGAGGCACTGGCCGTTCTGGCCAATGCGGAGCGCATCGCGCCGAATGACACCCAGGTGCACAACACCAAGGGCGTCATCCTTTTCCAGCTCGGTCAGCTTGACAGCGCACGCCAGTCGCTG
The DNA here is from genome assembly GCA_964393655.1 of uncultured bacterium. Classification (GTDB taxonomy): domain Bacteria; phylum Deinococcota; class Deinococci; order Deinococcales; family Trueperaceae; genus CALDPK01. The sequence goes on from CAYMUK010000009.1 coordinate 28,991, forward strand.
GAGCTCGCCGCTCAGGCCGCCCAGACGGATGAGACCATCTCCAACCGCATGGCCAGCGTCATCCAGGTGAACCTGGGCAAGACGTACCGGGACCTGGACAACCTGGACCAGGCCGTCAGCGCCTTCCGCCGGGCGGTCGTACTGGACCCGTCCAGCGCCTCGGCGCACAGCAACCTGGGCAACGCGCTCTACCGCACCGGCGACTGCTCGGCGGCCGAGTACGAGCTTCAGCAGGCTGTTGCCATCGATCCCAACTCGCTGTCGGCTGTGGCCGACCTTGCCATCACGCTCTTCGAGTGCGGCTACGTTACGGCCTCGGTCCCCCACTTCGAGACCGCGGTCGAGATGGATGGGGCCATCTTCCTGCCCCCGCTCTTCACCTACCTGTCACGCGGCCTCGTCGAACTCGGCCGTTACGACGATGCGGTGCGGCGCGCGGTACAGGGCACCTCGCTGTACCCGGAAACCGCAGACGCCCGCTACTGGCTGGGAGCTGCCTACTGCGCCCGCGGAACGATCAGCGACGCCCAGGCGGCCGTGGACGCATTCAACTCTGCGCTTGAGCTGGATCCGGCGCACGAACTTGCACTGACCGCTGCTGCCGGCGGCTGCTCGGCCCTCTGAGTCATTCCTGAAAAGTCGCGGGGGCTGGCCTCCCGCAGTGCTGTAGTGGACCCGGCCCCGGCCGGGTCCTTCTCATGCTAGACTTGTCCGGTTTGGCCTGCCGGCAGCGGGATGTCCGCCAGGTCAATCGCAGAGGACCAGAATCCCCGTTAAGTGGGTGAATGCGCCCTGAATCCAGTCCCAACGTCCCGCCAGTGGAGGAATCAATGTCGTACCTTGGAATGAAGCAACTGCTCGAAGCCGGCGTGCACTTCGGTCACGAAACGAAGCGCTGGAACCCGAAGATGAAGCGTTACATCTTCGCGGAGCGCAACGGAATCTTCATCATCGACCTGCAGAAGACCCTTGTCGAGAGCGAGAAGGCACTTGACTTCCTGCGTGACATGGCGATTGCAGGCAAGAACATCCTGTTCGTCGGCACCAAGAAGCAGGCCCAGGAAATCCTGGCGGCCGAAGCCAGGCGCTGCGGCATGCCCTTCGTCAACGAGCGCTGGCTCGGTGGACTGCTCACCAACTTCAACACGATCTCGAAGCGACTCA
>CAYMUK010000010.1:0-2647 GCA_964393655.1 uncultured bacterium
CCCAGCGGCTCGAGGCTCAGGCCAACCCTGGTGATAGTCGCCTCGAGTTCTTGGCGCGAACGGTCGTCCAGTTTCAGCCCGGGCGTGCGGATGTAGTCACTCTCGAAAATCCCGCGCGTCATGTACACGTGCTTGCGGAACGCCAGTCCAAGCTTGGGCTGGAATTCATACCTGAGCAGCGGGCAGTACCTGTCGAACACGGCGGCCGCTCCCGCGTGGTCACCTTCGGTGAAGCGCTGCCAGATCTCCAGGAGCACCTCCGGGTAGGCGAAGCCGGTCATGATGCCCACGGCGCCACGCTGCAGTTCCTCCAGGAAGTAGACCCCGCCCAGGCCGCCGAGGACCGCCAGCTGCGGCGCCAGGTCAAGCACGGTGCTGGTCTTGACCAGTACCGGCGGTTCTTCCAGCTTGATGCCCACGATGCCCTGAACCTCGTTGGCCAGGCGAGCAATCAGCGCTGGCGAGAGGATGGTGCCGAAGTTCTCCGGGAAGTCGTGAATCATGACGGGGATGCCAGACTTCTCCGCCAGTTCCCGGTAGTACTCGAAAAGTGCGGCGTCGTTCTGGACGGTCAGTGGCGCAGCGAACACAGCATCCGCACCGAGTTCGCGGGCCTCTACGGCCTGAGCGATTGCGCCGGCAGTGCCAAGGGCGCGCACGCCCACCAGGATCTTCAGGCGCCCCGAAGCGTGCTCCACCACGGTGCTTATGACTTCCTTGCGCTCCGGCTCGGACAGCTTGTGCGCCTCGCCCAGGAAGCCCAGGATGGCCACTCCCTGCACACCGACCTCGAGCAGGTGGTCAATCAGCCTGCGCTGGCTGGCCGCGTCAAAACTCCCGTCGGCACTGAATGCCGTGGGAACGATGGGGTGTATCCCCTTGTAGGTCTCGTGGTGAACGCTCAACTGGTCACTCCCTCAAACATGCCCGAACTTCTCCAGCATCTCGGCCGCTGTCATGCCTTCGGCGCTGAGTTTGCGCGCCTCCTGCTCCATGCGCACGATTTCCTCGGCGCGCTCGAGTACCTCAGCGACCAGGGCAGCGGGGATCACGACGACGCCGTCCTCGTCACCAAGCACGAAATCACCCTTCGCCACCGGCACGGGCCTGCCCAGCGCGCCGGGGATCATGATGGGCTCGCCGTGGCTGCTGACGCGCCAGCGGCCGACGGACTGCACCGGACTGACGTAGCGCGCGAACACGGGGAAGCCGGTGGCCGAGATGTCCTCGACATCGCGGAAACCGCCGTCGACTATGGCTCCCTGGCAGCCGCGCTTCTGCATCGTGGCGGCGATCAGGTCGCCGAACAGGCAGATTCCAGAGGCATTGGTTCCGCCCCAGACACTCACGCTGCCTTCCGGCAGGGCGTCAACCACGTCCAGTTTCAGCCGGTCCGGTCCCTTGACCGCCATCAGCTGACCCTCGATCGGATAGGCCCAGCCGGCGACGCGCTTTTTCTCGCTGGTCTGCCGCCTGATGCCGACCTCCAGGGCCGGCACGTCGACATCCAGCTCGTCGAACACGTCGCAGACGATCGCCGTGGCCAGCGTCGAGTAGCGTTCGCGGATGCGGTTACTGTCTTCAGGGGTCATTTCCTCACTCCTTCTGTCCTTGGTCGAGCGCGATGACCGTCTCCAGCAGCACCTCGGCCCCGGCCACCAGGTCGTCCTGACGGGCATTCTCGGCCGGGTTGTGGCTCACACCCCCGTCGCAGGGGATGAACACCATCGCCACCGGGGCGACGGCAGCCACCTGCATGGCGTCGTGACCGGCTCCGCTCATCAGCTCCTCGAATGCGTGGCCGCGCGCGCGGCTGGAACTGGCCAGCAGGTCGCGCAGTCCTGCGTCGCAGTGTACTGCGGGCGCGAAACTCTCTTCAGTTGCACTGAATTGAATTCCCAGGGCTGCCAGCTGGTCATGTGCCTCGTCCGCGATGCGGGCCAGCCAGTCGCGCGTCAGCGCATCGTCCATGGAGCGCGCTTCCAGCACCAGTTCCACGCGACCGGGCACGACATTCGCTCCGTTCGGGAACACGTCGAACCGGCCGATCGTCGCCACGAACGGCGTCCGCACAGCCTGCTCATGCGCGCGGCGCCACACCAGGTCCACCATCCTGGCCGCGCCCACCAGGGCGTCCGCCCGCATATCCATCGGGGTGGTTCCCGCGTGGCCAGCCCGGCCGGTCACCGTGACCGCCAGGCGCTGGATGCCGACGATGCCGCCGACAATGCCTATGGGTTTGCCGGCGCTCTCCAGCACCGGACCCTGCTCTATGTGCAGCTCCAGGTAGGCGGCGATTGCGCCCGGCTCAACCAGCGGTGCCGTGAGCCTTTCGGGCTGCCCGCCCATCCTGCTTATGGCATCCTTGAGCGGCTCGCCGGCCGGGTTGCTGCGCTCCAGCATCGCCTGGCTGAGCGTGCCCACCATGGCGCGGCTGCCGATGCAGCTGGCACCATAGTCACTGGGTTCCTCCGACAGAAAGTCCACTATCCGCAGCGGATGCTTAAGCTCATGGCCGTTCTCGTGCAGCACCTGCGCGACCTCGAGCGCGGTGACCACCCCGGCGATGCCATCGAAGCGGCCGCCGCCAGCCACCGTGTCGCTGTGCGAGCCCAGCATCAGTGCGCCGAGTGACGCGTCACTGCCC
>CAYMUK010000010.1:2747-9736 GCA_964393655.1 uncultured bacterium
ACTGCGTCGACATCAGCCTGGGACTGGATGCCCAGGGGCGTGCCCTGCAGGTTGACCGTGGTGATCCTGTGGGCGGGGGTGCGCAAGGGGGCGAGCGCGTCGTCTATCCCGCGGGTGACCTCTTTGTTGCTGTTCGGGTTTATGACCAGGACGTCGGCCATCTGGGTCCCTCCTTCACTTGACGAAAACGGGTTGGCGCTGCATCCGCGAGATGAGGCGGACGAACGGCCACAGCAGCAGGAAGTAAATCAGCGCTGCCGCTATGAGTGGCGTCGGGTTGTAGACAAGGCCCTGGGCTATCTGGGCGTTGCGCAGCAGTTCCTGCAGGCCGACAACAGAGGCGAGCGAGGTCTGCTTGGCGAGCTCCAGGACGTTGGTGATAAGGTCCGGCAGCACGTTCCTGGTGCCCTGGGGAATGATGACACTGATCATGGCCTGGCTGCCGGTAAGGCCGGTGGAGCGCGCCGCCTCGTCCTGACCCTTGTGAACCGACTCCAGGCCGGCGCGGAAGATTTCCCCGAAGAAGCTGGAACCGTTCAGCACCAGGGCGATGACGACCGCCGTGAAGGCGTCGAAGCGGATGCCCAGGAACGGCAGGCCGTAATAGATGAATACCAGCAGCACGAGTGGCGGGAACGCGCGCAGCAAATCGATGTAGCCGACGAGCAGCAGCTTGAGCCAGCGGTGTGGCAGACCCTGCAGCACCGCGATGAGCAGCCCTAAAACGGCGGACACCGGGATGGTGATCAGCGTCAGCAGCGCCGTCAGGCGGAGGCCCTGCAGCAGCAGCGGGTAGATTTCCACCAGCACGGGGATATTGAAGAAACTGTCTACTAAGTTGTCCACCGCCTATGCTCCCTTCTTCCGACTGAACCGCTTCTCGAGCCAGCGCGTCAGGCGCACGAACGGGAAGAACAGCACCAGATACAGGATCGCCCCAAGCGTAAGTGGCGAGGGGTTCGCAGCGAGCGACTGGCTGCTGGTGGCCACACCCAGGAGTTCCTGGACTGCGATGACCGAGCCGAGCGAGGTCCCCTTGGTGATGGCGATGGCACGGTTGGTCAGCGGCGGAATCGCCATCCTGATCGCCTGCGGCAGAACGACCAGGAAAATCCCTTGGTTGAAGGTGAGTCCGGTGGAACGGGCGGCCTCGAACTGGCCGGTGGGGACGGCACTGATGCCGGCCCAGAATATCTCCTCGCAGAACGCCGCCAGCACAACGCTGAGCGCGGCGACGGTGGCCCAGAACGGATCCAGGATCACGCCAACAGAAGGCAGGGCAAAATAGGTGAGAATCACGACAACCAGGAGCGGAAGGGTGCGGAACAGGTCGACCAGGAAGATGATGAGCCAGTTGAGCGGCTTGATGTTCCAGGTTCTGACCACTGCCAGCAGCAGGCCCAGCGGGATGCCGATGGCGATGACCAGCAGGGCTATCTGGATGGTCACGAAGAAGCCCTGGAGCATGGCGGGCCAGTAGCGCTCCAGCACTTCCAGGTTGAAGTAGTAGTAGCCGAGCCGTTCCACTCAGGTGGCCTGGTGCGTTACCCGGCTGATGAAATCACGCAGTCGCTGTTCCTTCGGCTGCTGGAAGATGTCCGTGGGCGACCCCTGCTCCATGATGCAGCCGCTGTCCACGAAGACGACCTTGTCGGAGACATCCCTGGCGAACTGCATCTCGTGCGTCACCACCACCATGGTCATGCCGCTGTCCTTCAGCTGCTTCATGACGCCCAGCACCTCGCCCACCAGCTCGGGGTCGAGCGCGGAGGTCGGTTCGTCGAACAGCACCACTTTCGGTTCCAGCGCAATCGCCCGGGCGATGCCGACGCGCTGCGCCTGGCCCCCGGAAAGTTGTGCCGGCAGGTGAGAAAGTTTGTCACCCAGCCCCACCTGTTTCAGGTAGTGCTCCGCCCGCTCCTGCGCCTCCGCCTTCTTGAGTTTCAGCACCTTGCGCAGGGCCAGCGTGACGTTGCCAAGTGCCGTCATGTGCGGGTAGAGGTTGATGGACTGGAACACCATGCCGACTTCCCGGCGGATGTTGTTGATGTTCACGTTGCGTTCCGTTATGTTCACGCCGTCCAGGTAGATGGCCCCGGCGGTCGGTTCTTCCAGCCGGTTGATGCAGCGCAGCAGCGTGCTCTTGCCGGAACCCGATGCGCCGATGATCACAACCACCTCGGTAGCTTCGATGGACAGGTCGATGCCCTTCAGGATCTCGTGCCTGCCGAAGGACTTGCACAGGTTCTCTATTCGGACAATCTCCATTTATAGGCTCCGCGTCCTGGCCGCTGCGACCCCGGGATCAGGGGTCGCAGCGGGAATCGTTGATCAGTTGCAGTCCGGGTAGTGGTAGTCCAGCTCAAATCCGGAGAAGTTCGGTGCGCCGTAGCCCACGTAGACGCTGGCTGCGGCCTGGCCCTGGTCGGGATCCGAGTTGAACCACTTGCGGTGGATCTCGGCGACAGTGCCGTCGAGCTTGGCGCACTCGAGTGCGCGCTCAACCTCGGCCCGTCCCTCTGCGTCCTCGGGCCGGAAGGCAAAGGCGAAGCTCTGGCCGGTGTTGATGGTCAGCACTTCAGCGAAGCGCTCGTTCTGCACGGTGGCGTAGCGCACAACCGGCGTTTCGGCCATCGACACAAAGGCGCGGTTCGTGCCCACGGCCTGGAAGGCGTCCGAGACGTTGTTGTAGCGCTGGACGGAGAACCCGTAGGTCTCGGCATTCTCGGTGGCCCAGGTGTCGGCAATGCTGCCGCTGTTGACCGCTACGGACCGGCCGTCCAGATCTTCGAAACCGCTCAGGCGCTCGACACTGGAGCTGGCCAGCAGGCTGAGTCCCGTCGGCAGGTACGGTTCGGAGAAAAGCATCTCCTGGGCGCGTTCCTCGGTGACAGTCACCATCCCGAGGATGAAGTCGTAGCGCTCACCGTACAGTCCAGCGAAGATGGAGCCGAAGTTGACGTCGACCACCTCCACGGCGCTGTAGCCGAGGCGCGGGTAGAGCTCGTTGATCAGGTCGATGGAGAAACCGGTCAGCGCCCCGTCCGGGGTGGTGAAAGCGAACGGCGCGAAGCCGACATCCGTGGCCACCTGGAGCGTGCCGCGGTCCTGGGCCTGGGCCGCGCCCAGGATGAGCAGACAGGTTGCGATTAGGAGGGCGATTCGTTTCATGTGGGGTTTCCTTTCGGGATGGTGTCAGTTGCGCAGGGGAGCCGTGAACCGGCCACTGCCCGCTTCGGCCGTGATCTTGTTGCCGTCGAAGACCAGCTGTCCTCTTACTAGTGTGCCCACCACCTTTCCTGTGACTGTCATGCCGTCGAAGGGACTCCAGTCCGAGACCGACTGACTCTTAGCCGAGTCAATGGTCCAGCTCTGGTCGGGATCAAGAATGGCCAGGTCGGCATCGGCACCCACGAAGAGCGAGCCCTTGCGCGGATGGAGGCCGTAGCGACGGGCCGGGCCTGCCGAGAGGAGCTCCGCGAGCCGGGTGACAGGCAGGCCGCGGTCCACAACCGCGCTACTGAACAGCAGCGGCAGCAGGTACTCCACACCGGGCAGGCCGGAGGCGTTGTCGAAGATGTTGGGGGCGTCCTTGTTGCTCCGGGGCCAAGGCGCGTGGTCGGAGGTGACGAAGTCGATCTCGCCGTCCTCCAGCCTCAGCCACAGGTCCTCGAGGGTGTCAGCGTCGCGCAGTGGCGGATTGCACTTGGCGAATGCCCGCCGGTCCACAAGCGCCTCCTCGGTCAGAAGCAGGTACTGGATGCAGGTCTCCGCGGTCACGTCCACGCCCTGGTCCTGGTACCACTTCACGGCTTCATAGCCCTGGGCCGCGGTGAGGTGCACGATGTGCAGGCGCACGCCGTACTCGCGGGCGAATTCGAGCAGCTTCAGCACGGCCGTGGTCTCGGATATGAGGGGACGGCTCCAGCAGTGGGCCTCCGGGTGCTCGACACCTTGGTCCCGCAGTTCCTCGATCAGCGGATCGATGATTGCGCCGTTCTCGGCGTGGAACGAGGCCACCAGGCCGGTTTTCTGCAATTCGCTGAATATCTTCGCGAGTTCACTGTCGGGTATCTCCGGGAAGCGGTCCGGGTCCGACTCATAGGTGGAGAACTTGAATGCGCAGACGCCCTCCCGGGCCAGGGGCTGGATGTCCTTCCAGCCACCGTATTTGGTGGTGGTTCCGAACAGGCCGACGTCGACCACGGCCTCGCGCGCAATCACCTCTTTCTTCGCGCGCAGCAGTTCGACGTTTGTTATTGCCTTCGGCCTGTCGTAGGGCATGTCAATGACCGTGGTCACCCCGCCGGCTGCGGCCCCGCGGGTCAGCCGCCCTATGCCCTCCTGGTCGGTGGTACTGCTGTACGCGTGAACGTGCGGATCGATGACCCCCGGCAGAATCAGGTGGCCGCTGTGGTCCAGTACCGTGCCGGCTTCGGGGTGCTCACCTGGCTGGTGAATGCCTGCCACCCGGCCGGACGTGATGCTTACGGCTCCGTCCCTGATCACGCCCGTAGGCAGGACGACGTCGCCCTTAACCAGTGTGTCAACCTGCATTGCTGTACTCCCATCCGTTGCTCCTGCTCATGGCAGTGGCTGCCGAGACCGTCAGCCTTGTGAACCGTTCTTCCTGTCCCTGCACGCGGAAGTGCGGGGCTATCACGCTGAGTGAGGCGTCGAGTGCGCCGTTGGCCTTGAACACCGGGGCGCCCACGGCCCAGACGCCCTGGTCCACCTCGCCCAGACTCGTGGCGAAGCCGCGCTGGCGGATCAGCGGCAGCTCGGCGAGCAGCCGGTCACGCCCGGCCTCGTCGAGCTCATCGCTGTCCTGCACGAGCTCCAGCACGAGTCGCTCGTCCAGCCACGGAAGCATTGCCTTGGCGGATGCACCGCGGATCATGGACCGGGCAACACCCTTGGAGAAGGTGTAGCGCAGCGGCTGGGTGCTTTCCAGGGTGTCGATGCAGATGGCCTCGCGGCCGTGCGGCACGAGCAGCGCGAGCGTCTCGCCCGAGTCGCGGGCCAGCTGCTGCATGACTTCGCGGTAGGAGCTCTGGTCGAAAGTCTGCCGGAAGGAGTTTTCAAGCTGCACGCAGCGTGGCCCGGCCGCCAGCCTCTGGTCCGCGAGTTCCCAGACGAGGCCGTGCTTGCGCAGCGCTGCTACGTGGCGGTAGGTGGTGCTGACCGGCACGTCAAGCATTCTGGCGAGTTCACCGACTGTGATGGGCGCGTGCTCGGCGATCACCAGCAGTGACTGCATCGCGCGATCCACGGTACGGAGGGTCTGTGAGGCCACATTCTTCTCCCTGGCTGGACACCTGTGAAGCTGCCCGCAACGATTCTGTTGACGGGCAGATTACTTCACGCAGTGGGAATGCGCAAGGCTTTTTTCTTGCACTGTGAGAATCGCAGGCAGATTCGGCTCTATTTGCGCTCCATGTAGAAAGTGTCACCCGTGCGCACGTACCAGCCGCGGCCGTGCATCCTGCCGATCAGTTGCATCTTCTCGGTCAGCACGTAGCGCCGGCCGGGATCGTAGTACTCGTCGGCGATGTGCAGCGCGCGGATGTCCCCGATGACCAGGCTGCGATCCTCACCCAGGTGAATTACCTGCCGGGTCGTGCACTCCAGGTTCACGGGCGACGCCAGGATGCGCGGCACGCTGATGCGCCGCCCGGGTTCGCTCGAAAGACCCGCCTCCTGCAATTCATCGACCTCGCTCGGGTAGTTAGATGCCGTCACGTTCATCCGTTCGGCCATGGCTTCGTTGACCAGGTTCACGACGAACTCGCCGCTTGCAGACAGGTTCCTGAGCGTGTCCTTGTACTCGCCCGGCGCCTTGCGTTCTATGCCCAGCACCAGGATGGGCGGGTCGTGTCCCATCAGGTTGAAGAAGCTGAACGGTGCGGCGTTGGCGACGCCCGCCGCGTCCACTGTCGTGACCAGCGCGATGGGCCGCGGAACCACCGTATTCACCAGCAGCCGGTAACTCTCCTGGTAGCCGAGTTCATCCAGGTCGAAATACATGGGGCAAGGCTACCCCGCTGGCGGAGCACTGTGGAATCCCGCGGGGCTTTGTCGCGTGCTACGCTGGCTCCACCTTTTGGCAAGCGCGCCCGTGGAGGTGAGCTTTAGTGCCCGACAAAGTGATAATCCCGTTCTCGAGCCTGGAGAAGGACCTGCTCACCTTCTTCGAGAGCCGTGAACAGGGCCTGCGAATCGCCGACGTTGTCGAGCAGTTCTGCGGCGAATACCCCGACTACCGGGGTCCCGAAATCAAGGCTGCCCTGTGGCAGCTGCTGGCGGAAAGATACCTGCAGATGACATCGGACCGGGAGATCAGCCGGCATTACCCCGCCAGCAGGCAAACCGACGAGGAGACTGCGGAATAACGCATGTCGGCGGAGTCGGCAGACCGGAACGACAGGCGCCACGTGGGCGAAAGCAGCCACGACCCCGGCGTCGACTACCGCACTCCCGCGCAGCGTGACCGTGACCGCATCCTGCAAAGCAGCGCCTTAAGGCGTCTGGCCGACGTAACCCAGGTGGTGGCTCCCATGGAAGGCCATGGCTTCCACAACCGCCTGACCCACACGATCAAGGTGGCGCAGATCGCCCGGCGCCTGGCGCAGCGGCTGCTGGCGCAGAACGATCCGGAGGTGATAGCCGCCCACGGCGGACTGGATCCTGATGCCGTCGAGGCAGCCTCCCTGGGGCACGACCTGGGCCATCCGCCCTTCGGACATGTGGCCGAGCAACTGCTGGACCGCATGCTGCGCGACCGCGGACTGGGTGACGGCTTCGAGGGCAACGCCCAGTCATTCCGCATCATGACGAAACTGGCGATCCGTTCGGAACGTCACCCCGGACTGAACCTGACGCGCGCCACCCTGGACGCCAGCATGAAGTACCCCTGGCAGCGGAAGCCTGACGAGCTCAAGTTCGGCGCCTACTTAAGCGAACAGAGTGACTTCGGTTTCGCGCGGGCG
>CAYMUK010000010.1:9836-12316 GCA_964393655.1 uncultured bacterium
ACCACCAGCCAGCGGGCCCGCCTGCGCACCGTCACCTCGTTCAGCCATCACCTCTACAGTCGCAGCGTCAGCCTGTCGGAGACGCCCTCCGGGCCGCACCTGGTGATTCCGGAGGGAATCCGCGCAGAGGTGGTCATGATCAAGGAACTGACCTGGCACTATGTCATCCGCCAGACCGGCCTGGCGACCTTGCAGCACGGTCAGAAGCGCGTGATCCGTGACCTGTTCAACATCTACGCCGAGGCCCTCCGCACGGGCGAATACGACATCTTCCCGCAGCGCTTCCAGGCGCAGCTGCTGTCTGCGCAGGAAGACAGCGTGCGGCTGCGCACCGTCGCCGACACCATCGCCACGATGACGGACCAGGAGGCACTCAGTACCCATGGCCGCCTGACAGGCAGGCGACTCGGCTCGGTGACCGACAACATTCCCTATTGAGCCGGTGGTTTTGCACGGAGCTTCATGAGCGGCTAGCATTGGAGAACTGAAAGGGCGGTACGGACTGTGATCGTTGTGGTCGGAAGCGTGAACATGGACATGGTCGTTCAGGTGCAGCGGCTGCCAGGCCTGGGCGAGACTCTGCTGGGCAGCGACTACGCGCTGCATCCGGGCGGGAAGGGTGGAAACCAGGCGACGGCGGCGGTCCGCGCGGGCGCCCAGGTACGGCTGGTGGCCAAGGCAGGCATCGACGTGTTCGCCGACACCCTGATTGACAGCCTGGCGGCCGCCGGTGTCGATGTCCACGCGGTGGGGCGCGTGGCACGACCGAGCGGCGTGGCCTTCATCAACATCTATCCGGATGGCCAGAACAGCATCATCGTCTCACCCGGAGCCAATTCGGACCTGTCGCCGGCTGACCTCTACCCCGACCTGTTCGCGGATGCCAAGGTGGTCAGCCTGCAGCTGGAAATCCCGCTGCCTACCGTGCTGGAGGCTGCCCGGCTGGGCAAGGAAGCCGGAGCGCTGGTGATCCTGAACCTCTCGCCCGCCGTGCAGCTTTCAGCCGAACAGCTGCAGCACGTCGACCTGCTGCTGGTGAACGAGACGGAAGCCCAGCTTCAGCTTGGCGACGCTGACCTGGAGTCTGAGGCCGCCACCCGCAGGCTGGCGGAACTGGTACCCATGGCGGTGATGACGCTCGGCGCACGTGGTGCCTGCTGGGCGGGCAGCGGGCGCTCCGGCTTCGTTCCGGCCCACAGGGTCACGGCAGTCGATTCCACCGGCGCGGGCGACGCCTTCGCCGGCGCGCTGGCGGCCAGCCTGCGGCAGCAGGGCGACCTGGAGGAAGCCGTACGCTTCGGCGTGGCCGCGGGCGCACTGGCTGCAACCCGCGAGGGCGCGCAGCCGTCCATGCCGACCCTGGCAGAGATCCAGGACTTCCGGAAGCGCGCCGGCTAATTCCGCCGGAGCAGCTCGGTCAGCGCGTCATATGTCCGCCTGTCCCGCCAGTAACGGCTGTGTGAGCCCGCAGGGAAATACGCAAGCCTTCTTCGCTCCGAGACCCTGTAGAAAACCAGCGGATCGCTGATCAGGTCCGCCGGCGCGTGCAGGTTTATCCAGCGGAGCCCGGCCAGCGGATCACTGTAGCCGGCGAGCCGGTAGGGCCCGTCATCCCGGTGGGAAGGCAGCCTGCCGGTGGCATGCAGGTACGAGAGCAGTTGCGCGTGGACAGCGGCGCTGTCGCTGGTTCGTTCCCGGAAGAAATAGCTGACCTTGTCGAGCGGCGAACCGAAAGTCAGCAGCCCGGATAGCTTCGTGAGCGGCGCGGCCGGACCCTTGTTCTCCAGCCGCTGCTCGCGCGACAATTCGTTCAGTGCATCCAGCGCGATCACGCTCCCGAGCGAATGGCCGACCACCACCACCTTGCTGTAGGCCGTGTCGCGCAACAGCGCCTGCAGCATGCGCGCCGCACCCTGCTTGATGGCGTGCCGGCTGCGGTCCGCCTCCGGTTGCCGGTCCGCCGTGACGTAAAGTGCCAGGTCACCCGCGTAGTCACGCAGCCAGCGGAGGAAATGCCAACCGATCGTGGTGCCCGCAACCAGCAGGCCGACAGCTATCAGGTAGTGCCGGTGGTCGCCGTCCAGCAACCAGACCCAGAGTCGCAGCCAGGCGCCATCCGCCAGTCGCCCCAGCAGCCAGGCTGCGGACAGTGACAACAGCACGGCCGCAAGCGCCGGCAGTCGCCAGCCGCGGGCATGGCCGCCATGCAGGCCAAGCCACTCGGTGCCGTGCAGCTTGCGGGTGCGCCAGCGAATGGCCATGGCCTCGATGCCATCCGCGCTGATCGCAATCACCTGCAGAATGGCGACCAAGGCGAACACGGTGCTTCCCAGCAGGTAGGCAATCTGGCCGCTTTGGAACGCAAGGGGAACCGGCAGCGGCTGACTGAGTGCCCAGGCGAGCGCCATGCCGAGCAGCAGCGGCGTCAGTAATAGCGGCAGAAGCAGGGCCGCAGCCAGTGCCAGTTGCCTGAGCACTAC
>CAYMUK010000010.1:12416-28080 GCA_964393655.1 uncultured bacterium
GCGATTGCTGGTTGCTCGCCGATGCCGTGAATCACGACGACTGCCGCCCTTGCAGGCTGCGGGTCGGTCATGCCAGGCTCCTTCCGATGACTGTAGAGGCATGATAGCCCGCGCGCCATGCTCAACTGCCGGCTGGTGCCAGGCAATCAGCCGGCTGTCTCCGGGCAATTGCCCGGCAATCAGCGTTATCTTGGTTGGGCATGCCGGGTAGCAGTAAAATTGTCAACCTGCTGAAACTGACGCTCACGTTCACCAAGGTCGGGCTCTTCGCCTTCGGTGGCGGTGCTTCGGTGATTCCGATTCTCCGGCACGAGATAGTCACCCGCCACAGCTGGATGAGCCAGGACGATTTCCTCGACGCGTACATGCTGGGTTCCACCATGCCGGGGCCGATCGGCACCAACCTGGCCGCCTACTTCGGTTACAAGGTTGCCGGCTGGCTCGGGGCGCTACTGAGCATCGCAGCAAGCGTGCTGCCCACAGCACTGGCCATGATCTTCCTGGCCACGCTCTACCTGACCTACCGCGACAACAGGCTGGTCGACGGCCTGCTCACGGGCATCAGACCGGTGGTGGTTGCGCTGCTGGCAGTGGTGGTCTGGGACTTCCTGCCGGCCGCCGTCGGGCCGCGCAGGCACTGGGGCAGGTATCCGCTGCGCTGGGTCTTGATAGTGGCCATTTTTCTCCTGGCCGTGGTGTTCAATCCCAATGTCGCCCTGCTGATAGTCCTGGGCGGCGTCGTGGGTCTGCTGGTGTTCCGCTGATGCTCGAGCTGTGGCAGCTGTTCATATCGTTCACGCGGGCCAGCCTGGCCGGGTTCGGCGGCGGCCCTTCCATGATCACGCTGATCCAGAATGAAGTTGTTGACGTGCGTGGCTGGCTGACCGCGGGCGAGCTCCTGGACGCGTATGCCTTCGCAAATACGCTGCCGAGTCCGATAGCCACCAAACTTGCCGCGTTCGTAGGCTTCCAGCAGGCCGGTTACGCCGGTGCGGCAGTGGCACTCATCGGTGTGAGCATTCCCACGGCCATCCTGACCATCGCAGTGGCCGCGCTCTTCATGCGGTACCGCAACAACCGTCTGCTGGTCCGCTTCCTGACCGGGGTCAGGCCTGTCGTGCTGGCCCTGCTCATGTACGTGGTGTGGCACTTCATGCCCGAGACATTCGGCCGGAGCCCTTCGGAGTGGCTCGGCAACTGGCACCTGTTCGTTATTGCGGTTGTGGCTGGCGTGCTGCTGCTCAGGTACAAGCTGCATCCGCTGCCACTGATTTTAGGTGGCGGCGCACTCGGAGTGGCCATCAGTCTTCTGGGTATCTGACCTCAGCGCGGAGCGGTCGCCGGAATGCCATGAGCGTCGAAAAGTTCCTGCAGACTGCCGTCCTCCTTGACCGCGTCGATCGCTGCATCAAGTGACGATTGCAGGTAAGCGTTGCCGCTGATCATGGTGATTACGAATGAAGCGGAAGTTGTGGGCACGGGCTGCAGGTCCCGCACCACGTGCAGGGTGGGATCCGCGTACGCTGCCACTGCCGGTTCCCAGGCGAGGGCGGCATCAAGGGTTCCGTCCACCACGCGTTCAAGCAGGATCCGGTTGTCGGGATATGGAATGCGCCGCCAGGACCGGCCTTCGGGAAGGTTGCTTATCAGGTTCAGGAAGCGCGAGTTCGGTGCGCTGCCAATTTGCGTTCCCACCCGGCTGCCGAAGGGAATCTGCGAGAAGGCGGTGACCTCCGGATTAGTGGTGACCAGCACGAAGCCGGTGTCCATGTAGGGGACCGAAGTGGTCAGCCATTCCGGGTAGGTGCCAACGCCGTAGAGATAGCCCATGAAGCCGTCGCACTCGTTGTTCAACAGGAAGAAGAGCTGTTCCTGATTCAGTGGACTGCGGTAGCCGAGATCCTGCACGTGGTACGGGACCTTGACCTCATTGATGACGGCCTGCAACAGGAGCACGTCGCCCAGAAGCTGGGCAATAGCCTCGTTGACGTCGGTCAAGACCATGTCCTGAAGCACGCACAACCTGATCCTGTCACCCTGCACCCTGCGTGCTGAGTCCAGATAATCAGCCGGCAGATTCGGCATCTGAATCTGGGCTGTAGAGACACCCAGTACCAACAAGAACGTGACTGCTAAGAAGAAGCGACGAAGCAACGGGGCACCTCAGAGAATTGGTTGGGGCCAGGCGAATGCCGACCCCAACCATTGAATCTGCTGTCCTGCCTGAACTTACTCTGCAGGCAGCTTGAAGACGTAAATCATGTTGCTACCGCGGGCAGGGGTGAGTTCGCCAACGGCAATGTACGAGCCGTCGATGAGCGCGCCGCCAGCGGCAACCGCGACATACTGCTCGCCGTCCACCGCGTAGGTGATCGGGTAGCCGGTGATGCTGGAGCCCAGTACGGTCTGCCAGACAATCTCGCCGGTTTCCTGGTCGATGGCGCTGAAGCGCGAGTCGACGTCACCAACGAAGATGAGTCCGCCGCCGGTGGCAACGGTCGACATGAAGGCTGCATTCTGCCCGGTTGACCAGAGGATTTCCCCAGTCTCGGCAGAAATGGCCTGCACGGTGCTCAGGTGCTCGGTGTCGGGAGTCTGCATCATGGTGAAGCCAAGGCCCTGATCCATCTCTGCGGGATCGTCGAGGTAGGCAAGGGTGTCCATGCACAGGTTCTGCAGCGGGTAGTACATGACATTGGTTTCCGGGCTGTAGGAGCCGGCCTGCCAGTCCTTGCCGCCAGCGGCGGATGGGCAGATCAGGTACTCCTGGCCGACTTCGGTGAACACCAGGTCGTTGTTCATGGTGTAGGCACCGGTGGCGGGGTCGATGTCCTCAACCACGTTCTGGTACACGGTCTCGGTGGCCCACAGGAACTCGCCGGTGGCACGGTCAAGTGCGTAGACGATGCCGGTCTTGCCGGGGATGCCGGTCAGGATCTTGCGCTCTTCACCGGGGGTGACGTTGGGGCTGATCCAGCGGACTTCATCCGGGTTGGGGGCAACCACGGTGTCAACCAGGAGGCGCTCGAACGGGTGGTCGAGGTCCCAGTGGTCGCGGATGTGCTGGTAGTACCAGACGAGTTCGCCGGTATCGCCATCAATGGCCAGGGTGGAGGTGTGGTAAAGGTAATCGTCATTCACGTCACCAAGGGTGAACTTGGCGTAGGGCGAAGTGACGGAGGTGCCGAAGTAGACCAGGTTCAGCTCGGGGTCATAGCTCGGGACCATCCAGGTGCCCACGTGCATGCGGGTCTCGTAGGGGACGTCGCCCCAGGTCTCGTCGCCGGGTTCGCCGGGACGCGGGATGGTGTAGAAGCGCCACAGTTCCTCACCGCTGTCCACGGAGTGGGCAGTGACGAAGCAGGCTTCCGGTCCACCAACATTCGAGCAGCTGCGACCGGAGAAGATTTTGCCGCCGAAGACGATTGGGCCGGAGGACTGACGGGCAGTGTTGTCCTCGAAGTCGTAAACCTGGGTTTCCCAGGCCACCTGGCCCGTGAGGGCGTCAAGGGCGACCATGAAGCCGTCATTGGTCGAGTAGAGGATCTTGTCCTCGGCAATGGCGATGTTGCGGGTGATGTCGCTCAGAGCGACAACCTGTGCAAGGTTGGCGGGCAGCTGACGGCGGTACTCCCAGAGCAGGTCGCCGTTCGTGGCGTCAAGCGCCTGGACCACGCCACCCGGGTTGGGCAGGTACATGATGCCGCTGTAGACGAGCGGTGTGGCTTCCTGGAAACCGGGCTCCATGGCGCGGGCCCAGGCGAAGCGCATGTCGTCGACATTGTCCTTAGTAATCATGTCCAGCGGGCTGTAACCCCAGCCGTTCAGGGTGCGACGCCACATGAGCCAGTCGCCATCGGCCGGGTTGGCCAGGACTTCGTCGGTTACAGGTACGAAATTCTCGACCTGTGCGCTGACGAGACTTGACACGCCGACTACGGCGCTCAATGCAAGTGATGCGAGCCATTTGAATTTCAAATTGGTTCTCCTTCTCCCAGTTGATTGGGGACATTTGTCCCACGAGGGCTTGCTAAGGCTAACAAATGTTGACAAGACCACAATTGTGTACTGATATCGAAAGTATACAGGCCGGTACAACTTCAGGCAGTGCCAGTCAGTTTGGCTACTGCCTCACGCGATACGCGCCACAGGTCGGCGTCGTTGCTGTCGCGCGGACGGCCCAGATAACCCAGATCCATAATGTCCACGATGCCGCCCGGTTGTCCGGCCATTACCACGATGCGGTCGGCCAGGTAGGCGGCCTCCAGCGGGTTGTGGGTCACAAGCACCACCGTGCAGCCCAGCTCCTCGCACAGCTCCAGCACCTCCTCGCGCATTCGCAAAGCGGTCAGCTCGTCAAGGGCGC
The DNA here is from genome assembly GCA_964393655.1 of uncultured bacterium. Classification (GTDB taxonomy): domain Bacteria; phylum Deinococcota; class Deinococci; order Deinococcales; family Trueperaceae; genus CALDPK01. The sequence goes on from CAYMUK010000010.1 coordinate 16,783, forward strand.
TGAATGGTTCGTCCAGGAACAGGATGTCGGGCTTCACGATCATGGCCCGGGCGACCGCCGCGCGCTGCTGCATGCCGATCGACATCTGGTAAGGGTAGTCGCGGCCGTTGCCGTCAAGGCCCACGCGGGCCAGCCAGTCCCTAATCAGCGCGTTCTTGTCGCCCACGCGGCCGTCCAGGACGAAAGAGAGATTGTCGTGAACAGAGAGCCACGGCAGCAGGCGGGATTCCTGGAACATGTAGCTGGTCACCGCGCCTGGCTCCTGGTACCTGACCGTCCCGCCGTGCTCGCGGTCCAGCCCGGACATCACGTTGAGCAGCGTGGTCTTGCCGCAGCCGCTCGGTCCGATGATGCAGACGAACTCGCCGGAGGCGATGTCGAGGTCGATTGGCAGCAGGGCCGGCCTTACGCCTTCCTTCACGGCGTAATCGCGCGTGACGTCGCGCAGAACCAGCCCGCTCATGCCAGCCCGCCCACCGGCCTGCGCCAGCGGAAGGCCCAGCGCTGCAGGCCGCCCATGAGGAAGACGTCGACTATCGCCAGAACGAACATCATGGTGATGCCGTAGGCAAGGATTCCGGGCATGTTGAACATCTGGTAATAAAAACTGATCTGGTAGCCGACGCCGCTGGTACGGCCGGTGAGCTCGGCCAGGATGACCATCTTCCAGGCCAGCGCCAGCGTGGTGCGGGCGGTGCCGATGACGTAGGGCATCAGCTGCGGCAGGATCACGCGCCGCCAGATGGCCACACGTGAGCGGCGGAAGGCGACGGCCATTTCCACCAGTTTGTTGTCGACCGCACGGGTACCTTCGCGGACCTGCACGATCACTGTGGGTAGAACGGAGATGGTCAGGGCCAATATGGCGGCCCGGTCGTTCAGTCCCAGAATAAGATAAGCGGCGACAAACAGCACAAGGCGGGGAATGCTCAGGCCGGCTATGACCCAGGCTTCAAGCAGCTCGTCAACACGGCGGTAAAGACCCATCAGGGTGCCGACCAGCACGCCAAGCCCCATGGATATGACGAAGGCTATGAGCACGCGATAGAACGTGGCGCCCAGGTGACGCTGCATGGCCCCGCGGTTGAACTCGCGGGCGATGAATTCGAAGGTGGCCACCGGTCCCGGTATGGTCTGGCGGCCCACGACCTCGCTCAGGATGAGCCAGGCCAGGAACAAGGAAAGCAGACCTGCCAGCCGGAAAACCGGACTGGCAAGTCTGCTCGCAAGGGCTTTACTCAGGGTTGTACTCGGTCGTGAAGGCACTGGCATCCAGGCTCTCCACACCAACTACCTCAGGACCGGCGACAACGACAAGCTGGTCAACCAGCTCGACGAGCTCATCGATCATGTCCTGGTTCCACTCTTCGGGAATGCCGGCTTCCCAGCGGGCACGGACACTCGGGAAGACGCTCGGGTCGGGCAGGCTGTAGAGCTCGTTATCGAGAATGCTCTGCCAGATGCCGTCATCCGTGTCTTCCTTCATCAGCTGGATGGCTTCCTGCATCGCTGCAAGGAAGGCGGTCAGCGCTTCGGGGTTGGCGCCTTCACGGCCCAGGACAACCAGGATCGGCAGGTCGTCACGGAAGCCCATCTCGGAAAGAAGTCCCGAGACCAGCTGCACGTCACGGTACTCGCCACTGCCTTCCATGCGGGCAACGAAGTGCCAGAACGGAATGGCTGCGTCGATCTCGCCCTCGTCGAGCAGGCCCTGCATCAGCGGGGCGGCGGCCTGGAGAACCATGCCGTCTTCCTGCGGGTCGAAGCCGTACTCGGACACCAGGTAGGCGCGCAGGATCAGGATGCTCTTGTCACCGAGGCTGCTGGCCGCGATGGTGTGACCCTGAAGGTCAGCTACGCTCTGGATCTCACTGTCAACGGGCACCACGATGCCGCCGGTGGCCTTGCTGAACGGCCAGATGGCGTGCACGGGCACGCCGGCCTGACGCATGGCGACGGCGCCGATGAAGTCGTCGACGACGACGTCGACCTCTCCTGCCTGGATGGCAAGCTGCGTGGCAGGCTTGCTGGCGTAGGTCTCCTCCTGGACGTCCAGGTTGTACTTCTCATCGAGCCCGTAGTAGTCGATTGCGTGGGTTATCCACGAGAAGGTACCTGTGGCCTGCTGGCCCACCTGGATGGTAAGGGGCTCCTGTGCGAAGCACATGCCTGCTAGTCCGACCACCGTAGCGGCCGCGAGTATCGATTTAAATCTCATTGACTGTCAACCCCCTTTCAGGTTGCGGTTGCTATGCTAGCACGCAAGGGACAAACGTCCCGACCCGGGGATACGGTTCACAGGTACACGCTCCGGCTACTTGCAGATGCCGACTGGTTGCGGATACCATTGACCGCCTTGAAAGGACAGGAACTTGAGTAAAAGCCCGGGATCAGCCATCTCGGTCGAAGATGTCAGCAAGCGCTACGGGCGCACCCTGGCACTCGACAGCGTGAACATGCAGGTGAAGCCGGGTGAGCTGTTCGCACTGCTCGGACCGAACGGTGCCGGCAAGACCACCCTGGTCCACATACTCAGCACCATACTGGCGCCGGACAGCGGCAAGGCTTTCCTGGCAGGCTTTGATGTGGTCCGGCAGCCACTGAAGGCGCGCCGGAGCCTCGGTGTCGTGTTTCAGGAACCCAGCCTTGATGACCGCCTGACCGTGTTCGAGAACCTTGAGTTCCACGGTCAGGTCTACGGCGTTCCGCGCGCGAAGCGCCGCCAGCGGATCCGCGAACTGCTGGACGTGGTGGAACTGACCGACTGGCAAGGCAGCCTTGTCAGGCAACTCTCCGGCGGCATGAAGCGGCGCCTGGAAATCGCCCGTGCGCTGGTCCACGACGCGCGGATACTGTTCCTTGACGAACCGACCGTCGGCCTGGACGCACAGTCACGCGCCCGCATCTGGGAGCACGTGGAACGGCTTCAGGCCGAGCGTGACCTTACGGTTGTGGTGACCACCCATTACATCGACGAGGTCGAGCGCTGCGACGACGTATGCATCATCGACCAGGGAAAGATTCTGGTGCAGGACTCGCCTGCGGAACTCAAACGTGCCCATGGGCAGGAACTCATGCGGGTCACCGCGCGTGACGGCGCCACAGCAGCAGAGATAAAGGAAAAGTACTCAGACCGCCTGGTCGGTCAGCCGCAGGGCGAGGAGTTGATTCTGGTGAGCGACCAGCTTGACGGCCGTCCCGGCGGCTTCATGGAGGAGTTCCTGGCGGGATACGGCAGCCGCCTGACCCAGATCCAGGTCGAGCAGCCCACACTGGAGTCCGTGTTCCTCTCACTCACTGGACGCGAGCTGCGCGACCAGGCGGCAAGTGCCAGGGACCGCACCTACGCCTTCGGGCGCCGCGGCGGGGAGCACACCAAGTGAACCCGGTACTTGCACAACTCAACGGCCTCTACGCCATCTGGCTCCGCGAGGTGAAGCGCGCGGTCCGTGACCGCGGCCAGCTGATCGGCGGAGTGAGCCGCCCGTTGCTGTGGGTGCTCATCATGGGCATCGGCCTGAACCCCTACTTCCGGGGCGAGGTCTACGGCGAGGTCCGCTTCGTGGTGCCCTATACCTACCTGCAGTTCATCTTCCCCGCCGTCATCGCACTGAACATCATGTACACCTCTGTCCAATCGGCGGTGTCGCTCATCTGGGACAGGCAGTTCGGCTTCCTGCGGGAGGTCCTGGTCTCACCACTGCCACGCTTCACAATCCTGCTGGGCAAGGTGCTGGGCGGCGCCACCGTCGCCTTCCTGCACGGCTGCCTCGTGCTGGTGCTGGCCCGCTTCGCCGACATCCCGCTGGCCGGCGTGAACCTGCTTGAAGGCCTGGGCATCATGGCGCTCATGTCGTTCGCACTCACCTCGCTGGGCATCGTCATCGCAGGTCGCATCCGCACTTTCGAGGGCTTCGGCGTGTTCTCCAACGCGGTCATCCTGCCGCTCTACTTCACCTCCAGCTCCATCTTCCCGCTCAATCCCGCGCTCACCCGGGCGCAGACCCTGGTGGTCTACCCGGAGTGGCTGGTGATCCTGGTGGAGTGGAACCCGGTGACGTACGCGGTGGACGCCCTCCGCGGTGCCTTCATCCACTTCAACCAGTTCAATCCCGCCTACGGGCCCATAATCCTGGGGGTCATGGCGGTCGTGTTCTTCACCTGGGCACTCGCTGAATTCCGCAGGTCCTGATGGACTGGCTCAGGCGCAACCGCAAGGATGTCCTCTACTCGGTCATCGTCATCGGTCTGCTGGGACTGGTCTACCTGCTGCCGCCGGACACGGCTTTGCGGATGGTGCGGGAATCCGGTGTGCTTCGCATCTGCGTGCCAAGCAGCTATCCCCCGCTGGTCACCGGCAATACGGCGAAACCGGGCATAGACCTGGAAGTGCTGCAGCTGGTTGCCGAGGACCTGGGCGTGCGGCTGCTGCCGGTAACCAACTCAAGCATGGGGCGTGATTTCAACCCGCGGAACTGGCGCGTCACCCGCGCCCAGTGTGCCGTGCTGGCCGGCGGCGTGGTGGCCACGGACCTGACCCGCTCCTTCCTGGACACGACCAGTCCGTACCTGCGGACCGGCTGGGCCCTCGTCGCACCGGAGGAACCGGACAGTCTCACGGGCCTACGCGTCGGCTTCCACGCCGGCATCAGCGGCCTGGACCGGATCTCGCTCAGCCGTTTCCTGCGGGAGAACGGCGCGGACGTGACCATCATCAACTCAGTGGGGGACCTGGCTGCCGCCATCAGCGATGGCAGTGTCGACGCCGGCATCAGCGAATCGATACTGGCCCAGCAGCTGGCGGGCACGCACGACTGGCAGGCGTTCCTGCTGGCGGAGAGCCTGGAGGGAGCCCCGGTCAGTTATGGCCTCTGGAAGGGTGACCTCACGCTGAAGCGGGCGATCGAGGGTTCGCTTGACAGGCTGAGGGGCACTGGCAGGCTGCAGGCGATTCTTGATGATTACGGGCTTGCCGAGCTCGAGGACCCCATCTTTTAACTTGCAACAGGCTTGCTTGGCAAGGTATGTTTGTCCCGCCTACTGTGTGCTACAAGAGTACACAGCAAAGAACACATTTCAGGAGGTCGAATCTTGTTCAGGAAATTCGCACTTGGACTGGCGGCACTTGTCGCAGTCGGCGCAGTCAGCGCCCAGATCACGGACTACGTGCCCGTGACTGACGAAATGCTGGCGAACCCGCCCGCAGAGGACTGGCTGACCTACCGCCAGAACCTGCAGGGGTGGGGTTTCAGCCCGCTGGATCAGATCAACGTGGACAACGTGGACGGCCTGCAGCTCGTATGGTCGCGCGCCATGGAGTCCGGCTCCAACGAAGGCACGGCGCTCGTTCACGACGGCGTCATGTTCGTTGCCAACCCGCGTGACGTCATCCAGGCGATTGACGCCATATCCGGCGAGCTCATCTGGGAGTACCGGCGCCAGCTTCCCCCGGTTGCCGAACTCAACGCACTGGGCGAGCACACCCGCTCCGTTTCGCTGTATGAAGACCTGATCATTTACGTGTCCTGGGACAACGCCATTGTCGCCCTTGACGCAGCCACCGGCCAGGTCGCCTGGGAGACCCCGCGCGGCGAAGCCGACCTGATCGGCAACAGCTCCGGCCCCATCATCGCCGACGGCGTTGTCATCGCCGGATCCACCTGTCAGTTCGCCGGCTTCGGCTGCTACGTGACCGGTCACGATGCTTCGAGCGGCGAGGAACTCTGGCGCAACTACCTGATTCCGCGCGCCGGCGAACCCGGTGACGACACCTGGGGCGGCGCCCCGTTCGAGTCCCGCTGGATGACCGGCGTCTGGGGTGGCATCAGCTACGACCCCGAGACCGGCCTCGTCTACTACGGCTCCTCCGGTGCAGGCCCAGCGTCCGAAACCGTCCGCGGCACGCCCGGCGGCTCCATGGCGGGCACCAACACCCGTTTCGCTGTCGACCCCGCCACCGGTGAGGTGGCCTGGAGCCACCAGGTCCTGCCCCGCGACAACTGGGACCAGGAATGCACCTTCGAGATGATCAACGTCACCAGCCCGGTCAACCCGAACCCTGACGCACAGGGCATGCTGGCCGTGAACACCGAGACCTCGAGCGAGGCCCGCAGGCTGCACGTCGGCGTTCCCTGCAAGACCGCCGTCACCTGGGCGTTCGACGCCGAGACCGGCGAGTTCATCTACGCCAAGGAAACCACCGAGCAGAACCTGATTGACAGCGTCGACCCCGAGAGCGGCCTCGTCGAGATCAACGAGGAGCTCGTGCTCACCGAGGTCTTCGAGACCTACGCCATGTGCCCCACCTTCATCGGTGGCCGCGACTGGCCAACCACCGCGTACAACCCCGAGAACAACGTGCTGTACGTGCCGCTGAACAACATGTGCGCCGACGTGACCCCGTTCACGGACGAGCCGATCCCGGCTGACGTGTACGCCACCGAGAACGTCAACTACGTGACCCCGGGCATGGAGAACGTGGGCCGCATCGATGCCATCAACATCGAGACCGGCGACACCGTCTGGACCTACGAACAGCCCGCCGGCCTCTACGCGCCGATCCTGGCTACCGCAGGCGACCTGCTGTTCACCGGCGGTTACGACCGCTACTTCCGCGCCATCGACCAGGCCAGCGGTGAGGTTGTCTGGCAGACCCGTCTGCCCGCCACCGTCCACGGCCACGCCACCAGCTTCGCTGTCGACGGCACGCAGTACATCGCCGTGATGTCGGGCGGCGCCCTCGCCGGCGGCGAGTTCCTGGGTGTCAACCCTGACATCGACGCCACCACCGGCTCGAACGCACTCTTCGTCTTCGCACTGCCCGGCAACTAAGCGGCAGCAGGAGAACGGGCGACAGGGGATTCCGGCTGCGGCCGGGATCCCCTGAGTCCTATCCGGAAACCCTCATGAGACACACTATTTTTGCAATCATCCTTATCATCGCCGGCACTGCCCTGGCGCAGGCACCCATCGGTCCTGAGTTCCTGCAGCGCGACCGCCTGCGCCTCGAAGGCGACAGCCTGCGCTTCTGTGTCATCCAGGACAATCTGCTTGCCGACTATCACCGGGATCTGGCCACCGAACTGGCAGCCACGCAGCTGCTGGAGGCCGAAATCTTCGAGGTGACGCCGGTGGTGCCCAGCCAGCCGCTCGATTACAGGCTGAGCCTGAGCGAGCAGCAGCTTTACTATCTTCTTGCCAACGACTGCCAGGTCTTCATGGGCATGGCGCTGAGCCCGGGCCTCTCCCGCTGGGAGTGGCTCCTGACCTCAAGGCCCTATCACTTGAGCCGGAACGTGTTCGTGACCCTTGATCCCTCACTCGAACGCTGGAACGACCTGCCGACAGAGCAGGCCATCGGTACCAGGATCCAGACCAGTGCGGACATCCAGTTCGCCATGTACCTGAACGGTCTGCCGGAGAACCAGCGCTGGAAGCGGATCCCCTACTACAACAACCTGGTTGCGCTGGAGCAGCTCCAGGAGGGCCAGGTCGATATCGCCCTGGTCTGGGAGCCAGCGGTCGTTCACTATCTTGCCGAATATCCAGGACTTGAACTGCGCTACCTGCCAGTGGCGCCGCTCAGCGTCAACCCGCTTCAGCTGGGCCTCGGCTACCGCAGCCAGGACGCGTTTATACAGGTCATGTTGGACACAGCCATCAGCGAGCTCGAGCAACTGGGTATCCTTAGGGAGCTTGCTGAAAAGCACGGGCTGCCTGGTCTGCCCCTGACCGAGTAACAGAAGGAGAAGCGCCGCGCCTCAAGTGGAGCGGCCACGACACAATGTCCCTTGAAGCCAGCCTGAAACGTCATCGCAACCGCCTGCGGCTGCGCACCTTCCTGCTTAGCCTCGCCGCCTGCCTGGGATCTGCCCTGCTGGCGGCCGGTGCCGTGCTGCTGCTGGGCGCCTGGTTCGACTGGAACGTGGCGCCACTGGCGGCGCTGCTGGCCGGAACCTTCGGAGCAGTGCTGGCCGCCGGCCTGATCACGGTGCTACGGGGCCCCAGCCTGGAACGCACCGCGCGCCTGCTGGAAGCCGGCGACAGCCAGTTGCATTCGCGTCTGAGCACCGCCCTGGAGCTGCTGCGGACTGGTCAGACGGAAACGCCGGTGCGCAGCGCGCAGTTGCGTGACGCACGGGACCACGCCGCCCGGCTCATCCCCGCTGAGCGGATTCACCTGCACCTGCCGGCACCGTTCAGGAACGTGCTACTGGCCGGAACTGCGCTGCTGGCAGCTGGTGTCCTGCTGAGTGAACCGCTGGCAGTCAGGCGGCCTGTTCCGGCCACGACCGTCACCGCCAGCCAGGAGACTTTCACGGACGACGAGCAAGCCGCGCTGTCTACGAACCTGCAGCAGCTTGCCGACCTTTTCGCAGAGACCGACGAGGCCGGCGACGACCCGTACCTGCAGGCAATCAGCCGGCAGCTGCAGGACCTGGGCGAGCGCATGGAGGCGTCCGAACTCAGCCGGGAACAGGTTTCCGCCGAACTTGAGCGCCTGCTGCAGCACACCCGCACCGCCCTGGAACTGCAGGATGGTGAGAGGCAGCAGCCTGAACTGGCGCAGTTGCCGGAGTTGCTGGAAGCGGCTTTGCGTGACGTGAACCAGGAGCAGCTGGCGCAGGATCAGGCAGCTGGTGAGCTGCCTGAAAATGCCGGGAACCCTGCTCCAGAAGGCTTGCCGCTGCCGGGCAGCGAACAGGCGCAGGCGGAAGCAGGCCAGCCTGAGCCGCCGTCGCTGGAGGAAATGCTCCAGGCCGGCGAACAGCTGGAAACCGGAGAAGGCGGCAGCCAGGCCGCGGGCAGCGATCAGCCACGCAGTCATGGCAGCTATTACGACCACGCGATTGACGAACGCACCATCGCGGAGCTGAACGCCCGCGCCATGGACGCAGCCAGCCAGGCGGCAGGCGAGGCGATCGGCGCCTCCCCCGAATCGCAGGAAGGCGCCAGCTCCATGGCCGGCGAGGGCACCGACGACCTGTTTGGTTCGGATGCAGCAGCGCAACTGAACGCCGAGCGGCTGGAGCAGATGAACATCCCCGAGGAGACCGATCCAGGTGGCAGGCACGTGCGCATAGAAGTGACACCCGAAGCGGAACTCACGGAGGTCAGGATGACCCCGCTGGGCCAGATCAGCTGGGACAGGCAGCAGGAAACCGAAGTGGAGCGCGAGGCACTCGTGACCGAGCAGCGCCTGGTCACCGCCCGCTACCACACGCCGGAGCAGGCCGAATGAGGAATATTCGTTGCTGACGCTGGCCCAACCCGCCTGGCTGGCACTGTTGCTGCTCGCCATCCCCATCCTGCTGCTCCACATGAGGCGACGCCGCACCATCGTGGTGGGCAGCGTGCAGATCTGGCGTCAGGTGACGGCGCGCGCAACAGCGCAGCGCTCAAGGAAACTGCCACCTTTCAGCTGGCCCCTGGCCCTGCAACTGCTGGCGCTGCTGCTGCTGGCGCTCGCCCTCAGTCAACCGCGCTGGACCAGCGGCACGCCGGCCAGCGGACACCTGGTGGTGGTGCTGGACAACAGCATCGCGATGCAGGCCACCGGCCTGATGACCGAAGCAGGCGACGCCCTGCTGGACGAAATGGCAGGCAGCCAGTACGCCACCTTGTCCCTGCTCCTCACTAGCGCCGAGGCACCGGTGGCCATGGCGCGGATTCCGGCTGAGGAGACCCGCGACTGGCAGCCGCTGCTGCCGGCTGCTGCCACGGCCGCGGCGGCCGACTGGCAGGCGGTCGACGAGGCGATTCCGGGACTGCTGCCACAGGGGGAAGAAGCGCGAATCGTGGTACTGGCCGCCCCGGCAAGTGCCATGCCTGAGACCCTCGGCGGGCTTCCTGTCGCTGTCCGCCAGTTTGTCAATCCGAACCCAGCCAGCTGGCTGCAGGACACCCGCGTGCTGGAGACCGAAGACGGCCTGGAGCTTGTCGGTCTGCTCCACCTGCCTGAAGAACGACCCGATACCGTCAGCCTGGAGCTCTACTTCCGCGCCTTCGGCGACAGCGACTACCTGGTGTGGAGCCGGCAGGAGCTGCAGACGGGTGACCTGAGCGAGACCGCGAGCGGCCTGCTTGCGTTCAACCTGCCCGTGGAACTCCCCCTCTCAGGCGTACTGCGCGTGCAGCTGCAGGGCTTGGAGCCCGGTCCGCTTACCCAGGCGAACCACGTGGTCCATGTCCAGCCGGTGCAGGCCCGCGTACTGCTTCTGGGCGAAGCCAGCCCCGAGCTAGTCCGTGCCCTTGCCGCCGTCCCTGGCGTTGCACTGTTCACCGCAGACAACCGGGAACAGGCCCAGACGGGCGAGTTCGACCTGGTGGTCACAACCGGCCTGCCCCTGCAGGCGGACCCCGTCACCAGCAGCCTGGCCTTCGTGCTTCCGGGCGAGAATCCGCTGCTGGCGCCCTTGACCACCCACTGGTCCACCGACCATCCGCTGTCCCAGGGCGTCAACTGGGCCGCGGTCGACGTCGCGTCGGCAGCCAGGTTACCCCTGCTGCCCGGCGCCACCCAGGTGTTCGTGGGCAACGGGCTGCCCCTGGTCCAGGCCCGGACAACCGCTGCCGGCAGGCAGGTCGCCGTTGCTTTCGACCCGGCAGCCAGCAACTGGCCCGAACTGACAGGCTTCCCCGCCTTCGTCGGCAACGTGCTGAACTGGATCCTGCCCAACCTGGCCGGCGGCAACCCCCTGGCCTGCCAAGCCGGCGAGGCGTGCGAACTCTCCGGTGCCAGCCTCGGCAGCAGCACGCACCTGGAATCGGAAGCCGGCACGCGCTTCGAGCCCGTGCAGGCGGGTCCGACGGTCCTTGACTTCGTTACTCCGCTGGAAACGGGCGTGCTCTGGCCGGCCGCGGCAGAAGGCGGCGCCCGCACCGAGCCCGTGGCTGTGAATGCCGCCAGCGTGCCGGCCGGCGGCCAGGGTGCGGCGGGCACCGAACCCCGCACGGTGACCACTTCCGGCACCATGGAACTGTGGCAGCCCCTCACCTGGCTGCTGCTCCTCGTGCTGCTGATGGAAGCCTGGCTGCATTTCTCACGGCTTCGCGGCAGCAGGCTGCGCGGGCCCGCTTGGCGCCGGCAGCTGCAGGGACTGGCCTTGCGAGGCGCCACCCTGGCGCTGCTGGCTCTGGCAGTGGCGAACCTCCTGCTGAGCGTGCCCTCAAGCCGCGAACAGGTGATTGTGCTGGTGGGCGCCAATCCCGCCGGCGACCCCGGCAACAGTCAGCTGCTTGAGCAGGCCCGCGGCGCGGCAGCCGACCTGTCCCAGGGACAGTCACTGACCCTCATTG
>CAYMUK010000011.1:0-16321 GCA_964393655.1 uncultured bacterium
TCGGGAGTCTGCGCGCGCAGACCCTGCAGCCCGGCCTGTTCGAGTGGCTGGTCTGTCTGGATGCCAGCAGTGATGACTCCCTCATGGCCCTTGAGGCGGAACTCGAAGCTCAGCCGCCTGCCTTCCGGGTGCGACTGGTTACCAGCCTCGTGCAGATCGGACCCGGTCCGGCGCGCAACCGGGCCGCGGAGCTGGCAGGCGGCCGCGTGCTGTACATGTCGGATGACGACTGCCTGCCCGACCCCGGTTGCCTGGAGGCACACCTGCAGGCGCAGGCGCAGCCTGCCGTCTATGTGGGTTCGCTGACCTTCAGAGTCGGCGAGAAGGGCTCCCGCTGGCAGCCGCGTCGCGCAGGCTGGTGGAACGTCAACGGTGCCAACACCAGCGTGCCCCTGGGCACTTTCCGGCAGGTGGGCGGCTTCCCGGATTACCTGGAGGGTTACGGCGGGGAGGACCTGGCACTGGGGTTTCAGCTCAGCCGGGCCGGCCTGGCTATCAGGACGCTGCCGGCTGCCCACGCCGTTCATCTGGGGCCGGCTACCGGCCGTGGGGAGCATCCGGAGCGGTGGCAGGAGGCGGGTGCCAATGCCATGCGGCTGGCCCGGCGGCACCCGGAGATGGCGCGGCGCCTGGGAGTGGAACCGTGGCAGCTCGCAGCCAAGCGGGTGTTTGCGCCACTGCTGGGTTCACGTGGCAGGCTGGAAGCCGCCTACACGCGCGGAGCGCTGGCACAGAGAATCGGGGAGCAGGAGTGACACGGAGCGGACAATTGGACATCACGTCAGTACTGAACAGGGTATTTGAAGGCGGGGAGCTGGACCTGCAGCTCGCCCGGCAGGTCATGGGCATGCTCATGGACGGCGAGCTCTCGCAGATGCAGGCGGCGGCGCTGCTGGCGGCCCTGCGCACGCGCGGCGAGACGGTGGACGAGATCACCGGCTTCGCCCAGGCGATGCGTGACCGCGCCGTTCCGCTGCCCGTCACCCATGACGAGCCGCTGCTTGACACCTGCGGTACCGGTGGCACAGGGCTCAACACCATCAACATCTCGACCACCGCCATGTTCGTGATTGCGGCGGCCGGCGCCAAGGTGGCCAAGCACGGCAACCGCGGCATCACCCGCCGTTCCGGCTCGGCCGACCTGCTGGAGCAGCTGGGCGCCAACCTGGATGCCTCGCCTGAGCATCTGGCCGGCAGCCTGCGCGAGACCGGCGTCACGTTCATATACGCGCGCAACCACCATCCGGCAATGAAGTTCGTGGCGCCGGTCAGGGCCGACCTCAAGGCCAGGACCGTGTTCAACAGCCTGGGCCCGCTTACGAACCCGGCCGGCGCCACCAGGCATGTGCTGGGCGTCTACGCCCCGGAGCTGACCGGGAAACTGGCCCGCACCCTGGCCGGCCTGGGCGTGGAGCGCGCACTCGTGGTGCACGGGGACGGACTCGATGACGTTACCGTCAGCGGCATCACCAAGGTCAGTGAACTGTCCGCTGATGGCAGTGTCGAGAATTACGAAATCACGCCAGAGGACTTCGGGCTGCGCCGCGCCCCGCTGGATGAAATCAGGGGAGGCGACGCCGCCGAGAACGCGCGCAAGGCCCGGCAGATCCTGGCGGGGGAGCTGGGTGGCGCCTCCCGGGACGTGGTTCTGCTCAGCGCGGGCGCGGGCATCTACGTGTCGGGGCAGACCGCCAGCATTGCCGCCGGCGTCGAACGCGCGAAGCATCTCCTGGATTCGGGAGCGGCCTTGGCCAAACTCGAGCAGTACCTGGACTACAACCGGCACTGAGCCGGCAGAAGTCGCGTGGCTCGGCGTGCCGGCCGCCGGCTGGCTGCTAGAATGTCAACCGTGAAGGTCATAAAGGGCATCTTCCTGGCGCTGCTGACAGGAGTGCTGTCGGTGGTGGCGCTGCTCGGCGCTTCGGCGTTCAAATGGGCCGGGGAGCTGCCCGATCTCAGCGCGCTGGACGTGCTGGGTTACTCCTCGACCTCCAGGGTCTACGCGCGTGACGGCACGCTCATCGGCGAGATCCTGCCGGCGACCGGTGAGGGCCGTGAGCTCACGAACCGCATCCCGGTGAACCTGGATGAGGTCTCACCGGCCGCGCTGCAGGCCATCATCGCCTACGAGGATGACGAGTATTTCGAACATTACGGTTTCGACCTGCCGGCTCTGGTCGTGGCCACCTACGCCGAGTTTTTCGGCGATGCTGACCGCGGCGGTTCCACCATCACCACGCAGGTGATCAAGAACACCCTGCTGTCGGACGTGAGGACCGACCGGTCACTTGAACGCAAGGCCAAGGAACTGTTCCTGGCGATCGAACTCGAGCGGCGCCTGACAAAGGCAGAGATCCTGCAGCGTTACATCAATGTGGTGTTCTGGGGCGGAAACGTCTACGGCATCCGCTCGGCCGCGCAAGCCTATTTCGACAAGGATCCCATCGAGCTCTCACTGGCCGAGGGTCTTTACCTCGCCAGGCTGATACCCAGCCCCAATACCCGGCATGACGATTTCTCCGGTACCCGCGCCAGCATGCGGCAGGTGCTGGACAGGATGGTTGAGAACGGCACCATCAGCAGTGAGCTGGCGCGGGACGCCTGGCTCGAGCACCTGGAGCCGCGTGGCTGGCAGGTAACGTATGACGGCCAGGGCAATGTCAGTGAAGCGGTCAGGACCAACGAGGAAGTCGTCATCCGCAGTACCGTCAGCAGTTCGCTGTCCAAGCACGTGATGCTTGCCGTGCGCAACTGGCTCACCGATCATTTCGGGCAGGAAGCCGTGTTCGGCCAGGGCGGATTCGAGGTGCACACGAGCATCGACGTGCAGGCCCAGCAGGCTGCCAACGAGGCATCGCTGCGGGCCGAGGTTCCCGCCGGCGCCCAGATCTCAATTGTCGGCATTGACCATGAAACCGGCGAAATCCTGGCCATGGTCGGCGAACGCCTGCAGGAAGGTGTGGAACCCGGTGACCTGAACCGCGCGATGCAGTCCTGGCGCCAGACCGGTTCCTCCTTCAAGCCCATAGTTGCCGCCACCGCCATCGAACAGGGCCTGTTCAGCCAGGCAACGGTGCTGGTTGATGAACCCACCACCTTCCAGCAGGGCAACCAGCCGCCCTGGGCGCCGGACAATCACGACAACCGTTTCGTTGGCGCCGCCACCTTAAGGCAGCACCTGAACATCTCGCGCAACATACCGGTCGTCAAGACCCTGGAAGTGGTCGGAGCAGAGGCGGTGGCACTGCGCTCCACCGAACTCGGCTACCAGGACGTGGTGCCCTACTACTCCATTGCCCTTGGTGCCGTCGAGGCCACTGCGGTGGAGCATGCTGCCGCCTTCGCAGCCTTCGCCAACGAAGGCGTGTGGATCGAGCCCCACCTGATCACCAGCATCAGCAACGCCGAGGGAAACGTGGTCTATGAGGCCAACCCGCGTCAGGCGCAGGTGTGGAGCCCGCAGACCGCCTACATCATGCTGGACATGCTGCACGGCAACGTGATTGACTCTGGCGCCTTCAGCCTGCGTGCCGGTCAGGCGGAAATGGCTGGACGCTGGGTTGCTGGCAAGACCGGCACCACCAATGACGACCGCGACCTGTGGTTCGTGGGTGCCACACCCGGCATGGTTTCAGCCGTCTGGGTGGGTTACGACGACAACCGGCGGATACCGGGCAGCATGACGCTCAGCAACGGTCAGGCGGATTCGGTGAGCTCCTCGCGCCAGCCCATCTACGTCTGGCGTGATTTCGTGGGCAACGCCCTGCGCGGGCGGGCAGCCCCGGCCGGATTCCCCGTTCCCGAAGGCATCGAGTTCCGCAACATCAACCTGCAGAGTGGCCGGGCCGGAGGAGTCCGCGCGGCGTTCGCCGCCGGCAGCCAGGCGAACGATGCAGCCACACCGCCCAGCAGCCTGCGGATCCAGGTGGCCATCGACACCAGGACCAACACCAGGGCAAACGGCAGCACGCCGCCCGAGTTCGTCCAGTACCGCGAGGTCGCACCTGAGGAGCTGTACCGCTACCTCTGATAAGCTTTCCGCGTGCACAACGCGGATTCTCCCAATCAGACACTGACAGCCGTACCCGGTTTCGAGGTCGGCCATTACACGCATCCGGACGGCACCACCGGCAGTACCGTGATACTGGGACCGCCGGAAGGCATGAGCGCCAGCGGTCTGGTGCTGGGCGGCGGGCCGGCCACACGCGAGTATGCGCTGCTGGATCCTGCCCGGATGATGAACAGGATTGACGCCCTCCTTCTGACTGGCGGCAGCGCATTCGGCCTGGCAGCCGCCGATGGCGTCATGCGCTGGCTGCTGGAGCAGGGGCGAGGCTTTGAGACCATGGGCGGCAGGGTACCCATAGTGCCCGCGGCGGCCATCTACGACCTCATGGTGGCCACCGGCGGCAGCCGGCCGGATGCCGCTGCCGGCTACGCCGCAGCCACAGCCGCCAGCGGAGCCGCGGTGCCTGAGGGCGCAGTCGGCGCAGGTGCCGGCGCCTCCGCCGGCGCCTACCTGGGCTTCGACAGGGCGGTGCGGACCGGCATCGGCTCCGCTGCACTGCAGCATGAGACGGCTGCCGGCGCGGTCACTGTCGGCGCCCTCGTGGTGGCAAACCCGGCCGGTGACATCTACAGCGCAGGCACTGGCCAGTTGCTCGCGGGGCAGGGCCTGTCGGCCACGGAGATCGCTGCTGCCCTGAGCGGCATGGCTGAGCGGCAGAACACCACACTGGTGGCAGTGGCAACGGACGCGCCACTGAGTAAATCGGAAGCGGCGGGCCTGGCTGTGAGTGCACATGCGGGCCTGGCGCGTGCGGTCAGGCCCTCGCACACTCCCTTCGACGGCGACACGGCTTTCGTGCTCTCCAGCGGCCTCGGACACCCGGTTCCGCCTGCGGTTATGGCCGTGCTGGTCCAGGAAGTTGTCACACGTGCCCTGGAACGCTCAGCCGTTGCCGGCCAGTCCTAGGCAGTAGCTATTGTCAATTACAGTCCTTATGGATTACATTGGTGATGCTGCGTAAATCAAACAGCCGTTACGTAGTGCGGCCAGACAGGTCGCGTAGACGGCCGTAGCCGCGGTAAGCCGCGCTGCGTAGCAAGGAAGACAGGTTAAGCATGGCAACTGGCAAAGTAAAGTGGTTCAGCAATGAAAAGGGCTTCGGTTTCATCGAGCAGGAGGATGGCGGCGACGTTTTCTGCCACTTCTCGGCAATCGGTGGCGACGGCTACAAGAGTCTCAACGAAGGCGACGAAGTTGAGTTTGAAGTCGAACAGGGCCCCAAGGGCCTGCAGGCCCGTAACGTCATTGTTACCGCAGCTGCACCGTATGACGCACGTTCGTCACGTGGTGGCGGCCGTCGCGACGACTACTAAGAAATCAGTGATACTGCAGCCCTTACCTGGGCTGCATCCGAGTCCTCGCTGACAATTCAAACCCAGTCGGAATCCGGCATCGGAATCTCAAAGTCCGGATAGGCTGCTCCACGGTCGCGCAACACGCGTGCCTCCCGGGGGTGCAGCCACTCGAAGGCCAGGCGTTCAAGCTCGGCCTTCTCCATTTTGGGGCTGTCGTACATGCCCGCCTCGAGCCGCTGCCTCTGCGCTTCGAACAGGATCACCGCGGCAGCCACGGAGACGTTCAGGGACTGCACCATGCCAAGCATGGGGATGATCACGTGCCTGTCGGCAATGCTGCCGGCACGCTGGCTGACACCGTCCTTTTCGTTGCCCAGCAGAATGGCCGTGGGTCTCGTGTAATCGACCTCGCGGTAATCGACCGCCGTGTCCGAAAGGTGGGCCGCCAGGATCTGCATGCCGCTGGCCCTGAGGTCATCGACAGCCTCGTTTATTCCGTTATGTATACGCAAACCAACCCACTTGTGCGCACTCGCACTGGTGTCATTGAACGTGGGCACACCTCCGGTAGGGTTCACCGCGTGAACGGTGCCGATACCGACGGCGTCGCAACTGCGTAGGATGGCTGAGAGGTTGTGAGGCTTGTGCACGTTCTCGGCAAGCACGGTCAGGTCGGTCTGGCGGTGGCTCAGCACGCGCAGCACTTTCTCGGTTCGTTCCCTGGTCACCCAAGGAGCATAAACTGCCTGCTCCGGTGAGGCGGCAAGCGGGCCAACCCGCAAGCACCCGTGTCAGGCGGCGCGGCGTGCCGGCGGCTGCCCAATTTGCCTTGACGCGGGCTCCGGCCAGCGCGTATCATTTCCTTTGCGTTTGCTGCACCTGCCGAGGTGGCGGAATTGGTAGACGCGCTAGCTTGAGGGGCTAGTGGCCGCAAGGCTGTACGGGTTCAAGTCCCGTCCTCGGCACCAGACACCGGAGTCCAGGCAAATGCCTGCACTCCGGTTCTCTTTTGGCCAGCCCCGCATCCGGACTGCGGACGGTTGCGTGATAGCCTCAGGCCAGGTGAGCATAGCCAGTTTTCCCTACAGTGAGTACCGTCCGGGGCAGAAGGAAGCCATCGATGCGGCGCGCCAGGCGTTCAAGGACGGCAAGCGGTTCGTGGTCATCGAGGCGCCCACGGGCTCGGGGAAATCAGGCATCGCGGTGACGCTGGCGCGTGAGAGCGGCAGCGCCTACATTGTCACCGCCCAGAAGCTGCTGCAGGACCAGTACGTCAGCGACTTCCCGGACCTTGCCCTGATGAAGGGCCGCGCGAACTACTCCTGTCTGATCGCGCCCACCCACGCGGCAGCCGCACCGTGCCTGGCAGGCCGCAGGCTTCCGGAGTGCGAGGACTGTCCGTACTTCACGGCCAAGGACGTGGCGATAGCCGCCAGCAACACCACAATGAACTACGCCTACTACCTGGCGGAACTCAACTATTCCGGCGGTTTCGGCGAGCGGGACCTGCTGGTGCTGGACGAGGCCCACAACGCCGAGTCGGCCCTGATGAACTTCGCCCAGGTGACTATCAGCGACTCGCTGCTGGCCGCAGCTGGCGTGCCACTGCAGCTGCCTGCCTTTGCCGGGGACCAGGACTGGTTCGACTGGGCGGCCGAGCTGCTGCCGCTGCTGGGCAGACGCGCCCTGGAGCTGGAGGAGTCCATCCGCAATTCGGCAATCGGCAGTGAACACTCGCTGAGCCAGCTGCGCTCCCGCCAGTGGCTGGAATCAAGCGGCCGCCGCCTACAGGAGCTGCTCGCATCCCTGGAGGCAGGCGAGGTCGACTGGGTGGTGGAGCGGCAGCGCCGTCAGGACGGACTGTCAGTCACCTACAAGCCGGTGCGGGTAGCCACGTTCGCGAACGAGTACCTGTTCAGCTTCGCCGAGCGCGTGCTGATGCTGTCCGCCACGATCCTGGATGCGGACACGTACCTGGCCAGCCTCGGCATCGACACGGCGGAGGCGGAGATAATCCGCATGGAATCGGATTTCCCCGTGCGCAACCGGCCGATCCGGCTCAGGCCCTCTGCCAGACTCACGCGGCACCACCTGGACACGGACCTGCCAAGGCTGGTGGCCGCCGTCGACCGCGTGCTGGAGGAACATCCCACCGAGAAGGGTGTCATTCACGCGCACTCGTACCGAATCGCGTCGTACCTGAAGCAAAATCTGCCGAGGCAGCAGCAGCAGCGACTGGTGACCCACTACGACAGCAGCGGCCGCGACGCCGCCCTGTTCGAGCACATCACGAGCGCCGACGCCACGGTGCTGCTGACTCCCAGCATGACCGAGGGCATCGACCTTGCGGACGACCTCTCACGCTGGCAGATACTGTGCAAGATTCCCTATGCCAACCTGGGCGACGCGCAGGTCAAGGCGCGCACGGAGCAGGACCCCGCCTGGTACGACTGGCGAACCTGCCTCAGCGTGGTGCAGGCCTACGGACGCAGCGTGCGCGGGCGGGATGATTACGCTGTCACTTACCTGCTCGACGCGGACTTCCCGGCCTTCATAAGACGCCAGCGGCGCCGGCTGCCGGAGTGGTTCCTTGAAGCGGTCGAGTTCGATCAGGACTGACTGTCGTCCGCGCCGAAACGCAGGCTCACCGGACGGTCCACACTGGTGCTCAGCACCATGGTCGTCTCGGTGCGCTCTACGCCCTCCAGCATGACGAGCCGGTCCAGGAAGGCGTCCAGCTCACCGGTGGTGCGGACACGAACCAGCAGCAGGTAGCTGTAAGCGCCAGCCACGGAGTGCAGCTGCTCAACCTCCGGCAGCTCCGCCAGCCGCTTGACCAGACTGCCGGCCGGTTTGCGGGGCTGCGGCGAGATCCAGACGTAGGCACTGACGTCCAGATCCAAAGCATGATGGTCCAGCACAGCGCGGTAGCCGCGGATCACGCCCGCCTGCTCGAGTTTGCGGATGCGCTCACCCACCGCCGGTGCGGACAGGCCTACCTGCTTGGCGATGAAGGCGTGGGAGGCCCGGCCGTCCTCCTGCAGGATGCTGAGGATGCGGCGGTCCGTGGCGTCGAATTCCATGACAGGCGCCAGACTAGCACGTTCAGCACGGCCGGAACTGGTAGTTTGGATTGTGCGAATCCTGTTCATCGGCGACATTTTCGGCAGTCCCGGCCGCAAGATCGCAGCCGACTACCTGGCTGAACACGGCGCAGCCTTCGACCTGGTCCTGGCGAACGGCGAGAACGCGACCGCCGGCCGGGGCCTGTCCCGCAAGCACTTTGAAGAGCTGCGCGAGGCAGGCATCGACCTGCTGACCCTTGGCAACCACACCTGGGACCAGCGCGATACAGCCGAGCTGCTGGAGGAGACGCCACGCCTGCTGCGTGCGGCGAACTACCCCGCAGGCACACCTGGCCTGGAGCTGGCCATTCTGGAGGCGCGCAGCGGTGAGCGGCTTGCGGTGACTCAGCTGTTGGGCCGGGTGTTCATGGATCCGCTGGACGACCCGTTCGCCACGGCCGACCGAATCGCCGAACAGGTGCCCGCCGGCGTGCCGCTGCTTGTGGACTTCCATGCGGAAGCCACCAGCGAGAAGCGCGTGCTGGGTTGGCATCTGAGGGGACGGGCCGCCGCGGTGCTGGGAACCCACACCCATGTGCAGACCGCCGACGAGATGCTGCAGCGCGGCACCGCCTACATAACGGACACGGGCATGACCGGTGTTCAGGATTCCGCCATCGGCATGGCTTTCGACGAGGTGCACTACCGTTTCACGAAGAAGATGCCCATGCGCTTCAAGCCCGCCGAGGGCGAGGCAGAGTTGTGCGGCGTAATCCTGGAGACCGACGGCAGCCGCTGCACCGCCATTGAACGGTTGCGCTGGACTGGCGGGCAGCATGAGTGAGGACGCCTTCGCGCCACTGAGCGCCGATGTCGATTTCCTGGCCACGACACTTGGCGAGGTGTTCAGGCAGCAGGAGGGCGATGACCTGTTCGAACTGGTGGAGCAGGTCAGGCAACTCACGAAGCAGATCCGGGCCGAACGTGACGTCGGCGTCGCAGCCAGCCTGCAGGACCGGCTGGCCGAGCTGTTCCGTGGGCTGAGTGCGGCCGACTGCAACCTGCTGGTCAGGGCCTTCAGCACCTACTTCCAGCTCGTGAACCTGGCGGAGGAGATCCACCGCGTGCGCGTGAACCGGGAACGCGAAGCACATGCGACCGCCGAGGAGCCGCGTAGCGAATCCGTGCTGGCGGCGGTCAAGGTGCTGCGTGACGAGGGATGGTCGGCCACCGACATCCGCAATTTCCTCGACAACCTGGATGTGCAGCTGACCATCACCGCGCACCCGACCGAAGTCAAGCGCTACACGGTGCGGCTCAAGCTCGAGCGGATCGCGCAGGCCATGCGGAGCCTTGCTGAACGTGACCTGTCGCGCAGCCGCCGCGCAGCCCTGCAGGCAGAGATACGCGCCGAAATCGCGACGCTGTGGCGGACGCGGGAACTCCCGCTCCAGAAACCCAGGGTGGAGGACGAAGCCAAGAGCGCCCTCTACTACTTCCGGCGTTCGATCCTGCAGGTGCTGCCGCGCATCCTGGAGGACCTTGAGCACGCGTTCGCAACCTACTTCGGTGCCGATTCCCCCTCGCCCCTCCCGCCCGTCATCCGCTTCCGCAGCTGGATCGGCGGCGACAGGGACGGCAACCCGAACGTCACTCCCGAAGTGCTGGCCAGGACGCTTGAGCTGCAATCCGGGGTGGCGCTCGACTCGGCGAAGTCGGACATGGACCTGCTGGTTCAGCGCCTCTCGCTGTGGGACCGGCGCACGGAAACACCGGAGGGCCTGCAGGAGAAGCTGTCAGGCCGCCTTGCGGAACTTCCCGGGGCACGCGCGCGCTTCCCGGATGAGGCCTACAGGCAGCTGATCTGGCTGATGCACCAGGGCCTGCTCTCCGAGGAGGCTGGCCACGGCCATTACCCGGGTGGAAACAGCGGCTTCACCGGTGACCTGGCACTGCTTGAGGATTCACTTTCGGAAAGCGGCAACGAACTCGCCGCCCGGTCGTTCGTGCGGCCGGCTCTGTACCGGGCGCAGGCCTTCGGTTTCCACCTGGCGGCAATGGATACGCGCGAGAACTCGAGCGTGCACGAGCGCGTGATCGGCGACCTGTTCGCCCAGGCGCGTGTCACCTACCACTACCAGGAGCTCCCCGAGGCCGAGCGCTGCGAGCTGCTCATCCGCGAACTGCACTCGACGCGGCCGCTCACCGGTCCGAACAGTGAACTGCGAGACGAGACCCGCCAGGCACTGGAGTTCATCCGCGTCATGAACCGGGCCCGTCAGGATTACGGCCGGGATGCGATCGGTTCCTATGTGGTTTCGATGACGGAGGGGGTGAGCGACATCCTCGAGGTCCTGGTGCTTGCCCGTGAGGCCGGCCTGACCGACCTGGACGTGACGCCACTGTTCGAGACGCGGGAGGACCTGAAGAACGCCCCCGGCGTCCTCGCCGAGCTGTTCGCCATTCCCGCCTACCTGCAGCACGTGCAGCGGCGCGGAATCCAGGAGATAATGATCGGCTACTCCGATTCCAACAAGGACGCCGGCTTCCTGACCGCGAACTGGGCCCTGTATGAAGCGCAGGAAGGCGTGGCCCGCGCCTGCGCCGAGGCTAATGTCAAATGGCGGATCTTTCACGGCCGCGGTACCAGCATCGGGCGCGGCGGCGGTCCCACTGGCATGGCGATACTGGCGCAGCCGCCGGGCTCCCTGGCCGGACGCATGCGCATCACCGAGCAGGGGGAAGCCCTGAGCGCGCGCTACTCCGACCCGGATCTGGCGCACCGGCACCTGGAGCAGCTGGTGCACGCCTTCCTGATCAGCTCGGCCCGCGACGCCGGCGAACCGGCTCAGGTCAAGTCTCGCTACCGTGAGGTTATTGCCCAGGCCAGCGACGCCGCCTTCGCCTGCTACCGGGAGCTACTGGAGGCCGAGGGTTTCCTGGACTTCTATCACACGGTGACGCCGATAGAGGAGATCAGTCGCCTGCAGATCGGTTCGCGGCCGGCGCGCCGCAAGGGCGAACGCTCACTGGCCAACCTGAGGGCCATTCCCTGGGTGTTCTCGTGGACGCAGTCCCGCGCGATACTGCCGGGCTGGTATGGACTGGGCAGCGGACTGGCAGCGGCGCCGCTCGCGACGTTGCGCGAGATGTACCGGGAGTGGCCGTTCTTCCGCACGGTCCTGGACTTCGCGCAGATGAGCCTCGCGAAGAGCGACATGTCGGTTTTCCGCGCCTGGTTGCGCCTGGTTCCGGCACCGATACGCGACCAGTTCGGTAACCGTGTGCTGGAGGAATTCGACCTGACGGTCAGGCTGATGCACCAGGTGACCGACTCGGCGTTGCTGGAGTCAGACGTGACCCTGTCGCGGTCCGTGGAGCTGCGCAACCCGTACGTGGATCCGATCAGTTACCTGCAGGTGGAACTTCTCGAGCGCCTGCGCGGCGAGGGCAGTGGTGAGCCAGCGGACAGTCAGGCGCGGGAGCAGCTGGAATACTCCATGATGGTGAGCCTGCAGGGGGTTTCGGCTGCGCTCAGGAACACCGGCTGAGTATGGGCTGTTAGCTCTCATGAGGCTCAGAGCGGTGCAACATAGCATTGACAACAGTTGAGTGGGGGTTAGAAGGTCACTTATGGACTTGTTATTAAGCGGAGGAATCGTCCTCCTTATCATCATCCTGATCTCCATTTATGCCGTGTACCTGTTTTTCACGCGCCTTTTCAAGATTTCACGGGAACGTATGGATGTCGACTCCCTGATGGCCAAGGTCAATTCGGCGGTGCTCAACCGCAACCTTGAGGCCGCAGTGACTGCGACCAAGGAGCACGGCGGACCTGTGGGCCGCGTGCTGCACAAGGCACTGAACCGGATTCCCTACGGCCGGCCGGCCGTAGAGGCGGCCTTCCAGGAAGGGCTCATCGAGGAAGAACAGAATCTTTCGCATGGCTTGCGGGCGCTATCGACCATCGCGCAAATCGGCCCGTTGCTCGGCCTGTTGGGTACGGTCACCGGCATGATTATCGCGTTCGGCGAGCTCGCCAGCCTGAACATCGGCAACCCCGAGGCGCTGGCGGGAGGCATCGGCCAGGCACTGGTGACCACTGCCGCAGGCCTGATTCTGGCGATTCCCGCGCTGATCGGGCACAACTACCTGGCCAGCCGGGTAGACCGCATGCTCACCGAGATCGAGCGGCGCCGAGAGGAACTGATGGGCAACGTGGTGCAGGTTGTGCTCGACCGGCGCGAGGAGAAGCGGGCCGTCAAGCCCGTGCAAGCGGCGGGCTGAAATGCGCAGCCGCAGACAGTCGCGCCGCAACCGGCCGACCCCGATTCTGGACATGACCGCGATGGTTGACGTCGTGTTCAACCTGCTGATTTTCTTCATGGTGTCCACTACCTTCATCACCATCAATCAGGCACTGCCTGTGGACCTGCCGCAGGCGGCCACAGCGATGCCGCAGTCGGGTGAGCTGCCGACCGTAACAATCACGGCAAATGACGAGATATACGTAGGCGAGACCGAGGTTACTGAAGCCACGCTGGTGGAGATGCTGCGCAGCGAGATCGAGAATCTTGGACAGAGCACGGTCGTGCTGCGCGCCGACCAGAGCATCACCCACGGCCTGTCGGTTCGCGTGATGGACCTCATCACCACCGCTGGCGGTACCAGGATCGCCATCTCCACAGGCAATTAGACGTGAGACTGTTCCGCCCGGTTACCGAGGTATTCAACGACCCCGACAAGCGGCGCGCTGCGCTGCTCTCGCTGGCATTGCACCTGGCGGTCCTGCTGTTGATTCTGGCCGCATGGCTGCAGCGTCCCGTCGAGCGGCCGGAGCAGTTCATAGTCATCGAGGTCGGCACCCCGGCTTTCTCTGAGCAGACAACCGACGCGGCTGCGGTCGACGACCCCGCCGGCCTGGCTCCCGAACCCCTGGTGGACGCCGATGCCGAGGGCGACCCGCAGGCACGGGTGAGCGAGGACGAGGTGGCGGAATCGCCTGCACCGGAAGAACCGACGCAGCAGCCACCGGCGAACGACCCCGAGGCCCCCGAGGTCGCGGAGGAACCTGAGCTTGACCCCGCTGCCGATGGTGGGGAGACGGAGCCGGTTGTTGAGCCTGAGCCTGAACCCGAGCCTGAGCCTGTGGTTGAGCCGGAGCCTGATCCTGAGCCAGTTGTGGAGCCCGAGCCCGAGCCTGAACCTGAGCCCGTTGTTGAACCTGAGCCGGAACCTGAACCGGTCGTCGAACCTGAACCGGAGCCTGAACCTGAGCCGGTAGTCGAGCCTGAGCCGGAGCCAGAACCTGAGCCAGTCGTCGAGCCCGAGCCGGAGCCTGAACCTGAGCCGGTCGTCGAGCCGGAACCGGCGCCCGAACCCGAGCCGGTGATTCCGGCCGAGGTGCCTGCTCCTGTCGTTCCGACCCCGGAGCCACTGATTCCGGACCTGCCGCTGGCTGACATCCCGGAGCAAACGGCTGAGGCTGAGGACACTTTGCTGGCGCCGCTCGACTCGCCGACTCCGTTCCCGATACCTGTACCGGAGCCTGAGGTCGAGGTGCTCGAACAGGTGGCACCGGAGCCCGTGGTCGAACCTGAGCCTGAACCGGAGCCCGAGCCAATCGTGGAGCCAGAACCCGAGCCAGTGGTTGAGCCAGAGCCTGAGCCAGAACCGGAGCCGGTGGTCGAACCGGAACCCGAACCGGAACCAGAGCCAATCGTCGAACCCGAACCTGAGCCGGTAGCAGAGCCTGAGCCGGCGCCAGAGCCTGAACCTTTAGTTGAGCCGGAGCCGGAACCTGAGCCCGAGCCCGTGGCTGAGCCGGAACCCGAACCTGTGGCGGAACCCGAGCCGGAGCCTGAGCCTGAACCTGTAGCCGAGCCCGAACCTGAGCCCGAACCCGAGCCTGTGGCTGAACCGCAGCCCGAGCCGGAACCAGTCGCGGAACCGGAGCCGGCAGGGGAACCGGAGGCCGCACTGGAACCCGGCGAGGACGACCTGGTGGTCGGTCAGGACCCGGTTGCTCCGGATGAGGGTGAAGTGCAGGAAGGTGTGGAGGCGGAGGTGACGACCGACTTCCCGCCTGATGACCCGGCCACAG
Source organism: uncultured bacterium (assembly GCA_964393655.1). Taxonomy (GTDB): domain Bacteria; phylum Deinococcota; class Deinococci; order Deinococcales; family Trueperaceae; genus CALDPK01. Next base: position 14,533 of record CAYMUK010000011.1, read on the forward strand.
CGGTGGTTCCCACCGAGATTCCCGGAGTTGATCCGCAGCTTCAGGCTGACGAGGAAGGCGATACCCAGCCCGGCTCGCCTCTCGCCGGAATCGCTCCGGAGGGCCCAGCGGATTCTCCCAGCAACCGCATTGACAACATGCTTGAGGGCGGCAACGCCGATGAGGCCGGCCAGACGACCGAAGCCGAGACCGATGACGGACTCGGGTTGGCGGCATCGCCGGAGGGCGTGGATGAGGGCGACGGTGCTCCGCTCTTCAGCCTGACCCGCTCGGTGCTGGAGAATCGCCAGCGGCCAATCGCCGTGCTGCTCGACAACACCAGCAGCGGCTTCCCGCAGTCCGGCCTGAGCGCCGCGGACTTCATCGCGGAGATGCCGGTGGAGGGTGGCATCACGCGCCTGATGGCGGTCTACTACAACCAGGATGCGGGACAGGTCGGGCCCATCCGGAGCGCACGTCCCTACTTCCTGGATCTGGCGGCCGGACTGAACGGAGTCCTGGTGCATGACGGCGGTTCGCCTGAGGCACTCGTTGCCATCGAGAGCGGCTCCCAGCCGACCATCAATGCCCAGAGGCCCGGTTCCGTGCAGTTCACGCGGGCGGGGGACAGGAGTGCTCCCTACAACCTGTACACCCAGGGTTCCCAGCTCCGCAGTGCCTTGAGCGCCCTGGGCCTGAACCAGACCACCCAGGTGAGCGGACAGGTGCCGGAACTCACGGAAGTGGCGCCGGCTGCACGCTCGGCCCTTGTGAACTACGGGGGCGCTACCAGCACGTTCGTCTATCAGGCCAGTTCGGGGCGTTACCAGTGGTTGCGGGGCAGCACACCAGGTGTCGATGCAGCCAACGGCCAGAACGTCCAGGTGGACGCGGTGCTGATCGCCAACGTGACGGCCAGACCGATAGATGCTGAAGGCAGGCTCTACATGGCTATGGACACGGGCGGCAGCGCCACGCTGCTGCTGAATGGCCGGACGACCGAGGGCCAGTGGCGACTTGGCGGCTCAGCCCAGGCAGGTGGCATGGTGTTCGTGGACGAAGAAGGCAGCATCGTGAATCTGGCTGGCCTGAAAGTATGGGCTGCCTTCGTACCCGGCAACGGCAGCGTCAACCTCAACTGAGAAGCAGAGTTGCTTGCGGTATCCTTGCGACATGACGAAAATACGGCTCCTGGTTCTGGCGGTCGTGCTGCTCCTGGTTGGCTGCGAGCTGACCGGGGCGGACGAGACGGTACGGTTCCCGGGTGACCCTCGGGTGCTGCAGGGGGAGTGGCTGCTCGAGCCATTGGTGGAGCCTGGACTGGCGCCTGTCATGCCCGGCTTCATCGGAGCGAGCCTCGTGCTGGACGCCGAGTACATCGACAGAGACTGGAGGTTCAGGATGTACTCGGTATCAGGCCGTTACCTGGACGGGAACCAGGACCTTCCGGTGGTGGGTGCGGTCAATGGCGGCGAAAGCCACCTCTACGTCCTGAACGAAGCGTCAGCGCAGTGGTCGCGGACCGGGCCGCTGACGATCTGGCTGAACGTGAATGCCGCCAACGGCGAAGGCGTGCTGTATCAACTGAGCCTGAGCGCGCCGGACCCAGCCCTGCCGGGATACGAAGGATTCCTACGGGAAGCGAATACGGGACGCGAAGGACAGCCAGTCAGACTGATCCGGGCTGCCTTCGTATCCGGCCCCGGCAGTGTGAACCTCAACTGAACGTCTTCATGCCCCCGCGGTACCCTTAAAGCATGAAGAAAATCTGGTGGTTGGCTGTTGTCCTTCTGCTTGCTGCATGCAGACA
>CAYMUK010000011.1:16421-25398 GCA_964393655.1 uncultured bacterium
GCATGAAGAAAATCTGGTGGTTGGCTGTTGTCCTTCTGCTTGCTGCATGCAGACAGATACCTGTACCCGTACAGGTATCTTTCCCTGACGATCCGCGTGTGCTGCACGGAACCTGGCGGCTTCAGGTGCTGGCCCGTACCTCCGGTTCCGACTTCCAGTTCGATGCGGCGGCAGACAACCTGGTAATCGGACTGTCCCAGCAGAACCACGTTCGTTATGCTCGTGATGAGTCCGGCTGGAGCGAAGTCAAGGGCGGCCGGCCGGCAGGGACGTATGACGATTCGCTCGATGCGTTTGTCAGCGCGCAGCGGCAGGAGGGCCGCTTGCGCGTAACAACTCAGGACTTCGCCGGTCAGACCGGCGAGAGCTATATTGAACTTCCACCCGACCTCAGTTTCAGCCGCTTTGTGATTGGCTCGGGTCGAATAACCGGTGTAGTGAGCAGCCCGGGCGGTGAGACTCAGGTGTACTGGTGGGACACCGGCACGGGTGAACTGCAGGGTAACCGCAGTTTCGCTCATCATCCGGACGGAATGCGGGTCAGCACCAACGGCCGCGTGATCAGCTTCTGGCATCTACTGGGTAACAGGGCAACTCTGGTGGATACTTCCAGACCAGAAGTGCCGATTTCGCTTGGGCTGGGAGTCTGCCGTGGAAGCGGGACTGGCGAGGCTAGCGTGGACGGCAGGTGGTTTGTCACCGTGGGTTGCGGTTCAACTATGGTGGCCTACGACCTTCATGATCCGAACGCAACACGCCGTGCATTCAGCATCAGCCCCTGGGTCGTGGCGACTATGGCTGCGGATTCGCCGGAGATCCTGTGGATGGACGAAGACAGTTTCGTGATCTTTAGCCATAATGTCGAAACCGGCAGCAGGCAGGCGCTGTACACGCTTTCTAAGGATGAGCGCGATTTCATCTGGATGAAAACTGGGCCGTTCTACCTGAACAGGGCCGGGGGAATCCTTGCCTTCAATACGGGGCGTGGGGTGGTGAAAATTGTTGACGTTGGCTCTGGCACTGAAAAGGAACTTCCGCCATTCGAGCTCAACGGTGTTGTGCTTTCGCTGCAGGCGAGTGCTGCTGCAGGGCGGACGCCGCCGTTTGAGCAGCTGGACATCACCGGCACCTGGACTCACGGGGCGGTGGAGCTCCAGGTGGTGGGCACTCTGGACGGGGGCAGCCACCATCTGTACCAGCCCCAGGATCTGGCTCCCGCAGTTGGACCGCCTCCGCCGCCGGCTAAGGCCTGGCTGTCGGTTACGAACCCCGAAGCGGACCCGGAGTCCGAAAGTCGTGAAGTATGGAGCCTGCGTGTTGAGACGAATGACAACCAGTCACCGGAATACCGTGGTGATCTGAGTTCCGGATTACCCGGTATGTCGAACGGATACATCGTGAAACTGGTCAGACCGTGAGGGCGCTGACCCGTGGACCTACCGGTATGGCATGTGGTGCTTGGCAGTAATGCTGTTTCCGCCAGGCCTCAGCGGCTGATCAGTTCATCAAAATACAGGCCCTGCAGGCGCACGCGGTACTCGTCATCCTTAATGTCCACCAGCAGCCAGGAGTACTCGTCCCGGAAACCGTTGGTATCCAGCAGGATGGCGTGGCCCTGCGATGCCAGGTTCAGGCCACCGCGCACCGGGGTGTGCCCGTAGATGCCAAGCCTGTGCGGCGTGTCGGCCAGGAAGTCGCGGTCGACCTGCAGCCAGCGGCGCCTGTTCTCCAGATAGAAGTCCTGGTCGAACCGGTTGTGTTCCGGCAGCGGACCCACGTGGGCGCAGTGGATGCCTGATTCCTTGAACTCGTAAGGCCAGGAGCTTATCCAGTCGTGCAGGTCCTGCGGCAGCGGCTGGCCTTCCTTCCACTCCAGATGGGTCACGTCGTCTGTCCGCAGGGGACCCTGGCTGGTCACCGAGTTGTAATCGTGGTTGCCCATCAGGATCACCATGCGACCGCTGGGCAGGGCGTCCTGGAACGCTTTGACCTCGCGCAGGAACTCTTCCTGCTTCAGTTCTGCGGCGCGCAGGTGCTCCGGGTTGTACTCGTCGTAGTCCTTTACGCCAGCCAGCTCGGAGTAGCGTTCGCGACTCTTGGCGTGCACCAGGTCGCCCAGCAGCACCAGCCGGTAATCCGGGTCTTTCAGGGCCCGGTCAGTGGGCTTGCGCTCACGGTCGGCCAGCCCTGTTTCCCTGAGCATGCGCCAGAGTTTGATCTGCTGGGCGTGAACATCGCCTATGACTACGAGTTGCAACAAACCCTCCGCTGGCCCTGGGTTACGCCGTCTGGCGTTCAGCGGCTGCCCGCGCGGGCCTCGAGCATTGGCAGTGGATCAACCGGGCTACCGTCGACCCGGACTTCAAAGTGAAGGTGGGAACCCGTGACGTTGCCGGTCGTACCGATGCGGGCAATGAGCGAGCCGGGCGCGACGATGGAACCGACACTGATGAGCAGTTCGGAAGCATGGGCGTAATAGTACTCCACGCCGTCGGCCTCCACGACCACCAGGTTGCCGTAGCCTCCGCGCCAGCCGCTGAAGGTGACAACGCCGGCCGTGGCGGAGTAGATGGGGTCGCCGGTGTTGCCGTCGATATCCAGTCCGTAGTGCATGTTCGTGCCGCCGATGCGCAGCGAGCGCCAGCCGAAGCGCGAAGTGATGATGCCGCTGGCGGGCCAGACCATGTCGGTCGTTCCCGCGTTGGTGGCGGTGGAGGAAGGCGTGACTCCGGGCATGAGCTGCAGACTCTGGCCGGGACGGAGCGTATTGCTGTTCAGCCCGTTCACCGCCATGATCTCTTCGACCGTCATGCCGTTCTGCCGAGCGATGTTCCAGAGGCTGTCGCCGGGTTTGACGGTGATGGTGGGGCCGGCGGCTCCACCGATGTCAGGCGCGACTTCCTCGGTCTCGGCCACCACGTAGTCCGCGGGAGGCACGGTCAGCCGGTGTCCCGGATTCAGGACAGAGTGCAGCGCGATGCCGTTAGCGGCGGCCAGCTGGCGGGCGGTGATGCCGTGGCGCCTGGCGACTGACTCCAGGTTGTCTCCCGGCTGCACCAGGGCGGTGAAGCTGCCGGAGCTGGACCCGCGGGTTTTTAGGATCTGGCCGGGATTAATGACGTCCGTGCGCAGCCCGTTGATGGCCATGAACTCTTCGAGTCCGAAACCGTATGCCTGGGCGATCGCGTAAAGGCTGTCCCCCTGGCGGACCGTGTAGGTCTCGGCGTCGGGATACGAAACAGCCGCCGCGGCTGTTTGATCTGCTGCCGGGGCGGCTGCTGGTGCTGCTGGTGCTGCTGCTACTGCGGGTCCTGCATCGGCCGGTGCATCTGAAGGCACCTCGACCACAGGCAACGTGGCACTTGCCGGTAAATTGAGAACGGTTCCCTCGCGCAGCGCATCGCTGGTCAGGCCGTTGGCGGCCATGAGCTCTTCGACAGTGGTCCCGTAGGTCTTGGACAGACTCCAGAGCGTGTCCTGCTTGGCTACTGTTATCTGCTGTTGGGCGAACGTTGTACTTGCCAGAAGGCATGCGAATACGACAATGCAAAGACGGGGGGCTGACATCGTACTGAGTCTAACACCTCACCACCGGAATTGTGAACACCAAAGCGACGACTTTTGCCGTGGTAGACGCTCATCAGCCGCTCACACTGCTCACGAATGAGAAGTGTCACACCAGTGCGCTATTGCCTGCCGAAAAAGTCAAGAGTTCGTGAACGTGGTCCCCGCCTGTGAACGCAGAGCCGCCAGGAAACCCGCGCGACTTCTGCCGTCGGCTATCACGACCCGGGGGGCGCCGTCAGCCAGTGCCGCCAGCGCAGCTTCGACCTTGGGAATCATGCCGCCGCTGATGCGGCCGTCGCCTATCCGGGCGAGTGCCTCGCTGCGGCTCAGCCGCGGCAACAGCGAGCGCTGATCGGCCGGATCGTCCAGCACCCCGCTGACGTTGGTCAGGAAAAGCACCGGCGCGTCCAGCGCGGCGGCCACAGCTCCCGCAACCTCGTCGGCGTTCACGTTGAGCGGCTGCCCGGAAGCGTCCAGAGCCAGGCTTGCCACCACCGGGATGACGCGGCCCTGCACCAGCGTTTCCAGCAGGCGCCTGTTCACGGACACCATGCGGCCCACCCGCTCAAGTTCCGGATCGAAGGTCTCGGCCAGCAGCAGCCCGGAGTCGCGACCGGTCAGTCCGATGGCGCCACCGATTTCCTGGGCCAGCTGCTTGCCCAGCAGCGTAAGGGCCCGCTCCACGAGCGGCAGGCCCTCCGCGGTGGTGACCCGCAGTCCCCGCTTGAAGCGGTGCTCCACTCCTGCGTTTTCGAGTTCGCGCGCTATGAACGGCCCGCCGCCGTGAACCACCACCGGGTTCAGCCCTTCGTGGGCGGCCTGCCGGATTGCCGCTGCCACTTCGCGCCGCTCCACCATATCCGTCATTGCGTTGCCACCGTATTTGATGACGATTGCCATGGGGAAGAGTCTAAGCCGGACTGATAGTCTTGGCACCATGAACGCTGACAACCCGGTTCAACTCTCCTTCGGCACTGACGGCTGGCGCGACCTGATAGCGGGCCGCTTCACCTTCGCCAACCTGGCCCGCGCGGCACAGGGCTACGCTGACGCCCTGCTCGCGAGTGGCGGCAGCTCCGTGCTGGTGGGTCACGACACGCGCTTCCTGGGCAGGGAGTTCGCAGGCACCGTCGCCAGCGTGCTGGTGGCCAACGGCCTGCACGTGAATGTAAGCCATGACTACCTGCCTACCCCGGCCCTCTCGTTCGCCACCAGGCACTACGGTGCGGATGGGGCGGTGATGCTGACGGCGTCGCACAATCCGTTCGGCTATCACGGCTTCAAGCTCAAGGGCCCTTACGGCGGCAGCGCCACGGATGAGCTTTACCGCAGCGTGGCTGAGCGCGTGAACCGTGTCACGGCGGCGGACGTCAGGCAGGCGGACGCGGAAGTCGGGACGTTCGACATCAGGGACGAGTACTACGCGTGGCTGGACGGGCTGCTTGACCTGCCGCTCCTGCAGCGGGTGAAGGGCACCCTGATCCACGACGCGATGGGTGGAGCAGCGGCCGGCTGGCTGGCCGGCTGGTTCCGCCGCCATTCACTGGATGGCATCCTGCTTGAGTTCAGGGACCGGCCGGACCCCATGTTCTACGGTGTCAATCCGGAGCCAATCGGGCCGAACCTGCGGGCAGCCCAGGAAGTCGCCTGGGAGCACGGTCCGCTGTTCGTGACCGCCACCGACGGCGACGGGGACAGGCTGGGTGTTGTCCTGCCCGACGGCAGCTTTTTCAACTCGCATCAGATCTTCGCCGTGCTGCTCATGCACCTGCACGGCCGCGGCAAGCGCGGCAAGGTGGTCAAGACCTTCACGGTCTCGCGCGTTGTGGAGCGGCTCGCACGCGCTCTGGATCTGGAGGTCCTGGAAACACGTGTCGGCTTCAAGTACATTGTCGAAGCCATGCTGCAGGGTGAGGTGCTCATAGGCGGGGAGGAATCCGGCGGTCTGGGGACGCACGGGCACATCCCCGAGCGTGACGGCATCCTGAACTCCCTGCTGCTGCTGGAAGCCGTGACGCGCAGCGGCAAGGGGCTTGCCGAACTGTTCCGCGACGCCGAGCGGCTGGCCGGCTGGCAGCACGCGTACGACCGGGTGGACCTGCACCTGAGCGGCCAGGACCTGAAGGAACGGGTTCTTCAGGCGCTGGCCACAGACCAGGCGGAGTTCAGTGGCAGGCGTGTCGAGTCCGTGGAGCGTCTTGACGGCGTGAAGCTCAACCTGGAGGGGAACGCCTGGCTGCTGTTCCGTGCCAGTGGAACCGAGCCCGTACTGCGGATCTACTGTGAAGGGGCCACCGCGCAGGAGGTCCAGGAAATTCTGGCTGCCGCGGTGGCCTGGGTCGAGTCGCTCTGAGAAGCTAGACGCTCTGCAGTTCGCGCGTTGAAGTGGACAGGCTCAGGTGGCCGTCCTCGGTGATCAGGCACATGTCCTCGATGCGCACGCCGCCGAAGCCGTTGCGGTACACGCCCGGCTCCACGGTCACCACCATTCCGGGCTCCAGCACCGTCTGGGAGCGGCTGGAGAGTCTGGGTTCCTCGTGGATTTCGAGTCCCGTGCCGTGGCCCAGGCTGTGGGTGAACAGGTCCACCAGTCCATGGCCTTCCAGCACTTCCCTGGCTACCGAGTCCGCCTGGGCGCCCGTGATGCCGGGCCGCAGCGCAGCCTTGGCGGCTTCGAGGGCTTCCAGCACCGCGTCGTACATCTGCCTGAGGTCCGGGGCAAGTTCGCCGATCGCCACGGCCCGCGTCATGTCCGCGTGGTAGCCGCGGTAGCTGGCACCGAAGTCCATGGTCACCAGGTCGCCCTCTTCCAGCACGCGGCTGGAGGCGACACCGTGCGGCATGGCGCTGCGGTGACCACCGGCCACGATGATCTCGAAACTGTCGCCTTCTGCGCCCCGGTCGCGCATGAAACGCGAGAGTTCCAGTGCCACGTCCAGCTCGCGCAGGCCCGCGCGCATGAACCCGAGGATGTGGCTGAAAGCCTCGTCCGTGATCCTGGCCGCCTCCTGCAGCAGCTCCACCTCAAAGGGCGCCTTCCGCAGGCGCAGTTCGCGGAAAACGTCCTGCACCGAGATCGTGGGTTCGCCCAGGCGGGCGTCCAGCTGGTCCTTCAGCGCCACCGTCATGTGGTCGGCCTCTATTGCCAGCATGCCGTTGCCGGTGCGCTTCAGCACTTCCGCCTGCCAGTCCGCGGTGATGACGGCGGGCAGGGCCGATTCGTCTTTTGCCTGCACGTCGTAGCGGAAATCGGTGAGCAGCAGGGCGTCGTCGGCCGTTATGAGCACCCTGCCGTCCTCGGGGGAACTGAAGCCGGTGAGCCAGCGCACGTTGGCGGGTGCGGTCACCAGAAGGGCGTCGGCCGACGCCTTCTGGAACGTCTGGCGGATGGCTGCGAGCCGCCCGGGCAGGAAACCCTGCAATTTTGCCTTCATTCCACTGCTCCGTAAATGGCCAGCAGGTCCGCCACATCCAGGCTGGCGCCGCCTATCAGGCCGCCGTCGATGTCCGGCTGGGCCAGCAGTTCTGCCGCGTTGTCAGGCTTCATGCTGCCACCGTAGAGGATGCGCATCCTGCGCGCCAAAGGCTGGTAGTTGTTGTCCAGCCAGGCGCGGATGACGCCGCACATGTCCTGCGCGTCGGCAGGGGTGGCGGTGCGGCCGGTGCCGATGGACCAGACGGGTTCGTAGGCAATCACGAGTTCCTTGGCGCTGGCGATCTCGATGCCCGCAAGCGCGCCCTCCAGCTGCGCCAGCACTACCGCGTTCGCCTGGCCGGCGTCACGCTCTTCGGCGCTTTCGCCCACGCACAGGATGGGGGTCAGCCAGCTCCGCTGGGCCGCCTGGATCTTCGCGTTCAGCAGTGCGTCGTCCTCCTGATGGTACTGACGGCGTTCGGAATGGCCCACCAACACGAAGTCCGCGCCGGCGTCACGCAGCATGGCGCCCGAGATCTCGCCGGTATAGGCACCCTGGTCGTGTGGGCTCAGGTCCTGTGCCCCCAGGCGCACGCTGGCGCCCCGCAGCTCCTGCTTGAGCGCTACCAGGTGGGTGGCCGGCACGCACAGCAGGAGTTCCGCACCCGCGCGCTGCTCGCCCAGTTCCCGCGCCAGCTCTTCCGCCCAGGGAACCGCGTCGCTCACGAGTTTGTTCATCTTCCAGTTGCCGGCAATCAGGGTTTGGCGCATGTCGGCATGTTAACGGAACTGGCCGGGCGGGGCAGCGACTCAACAGGAAGGGTCCCCGCGATGCTGCTGCGGGGACCCTTTAAGTACGTGTGTGCCGGTTGGCTCAGGCCAGCGTGGCCGGTGTTTCGGCATCCTTGTTGCGGCGGCGACGCGGGGCCGGCCTGCCCTTGCCGCCGTCATCCGAGTGGGCTTCCAGTGACTTGAGGCCGCCGACCAGTGCCACTTCCAGGACCTCGTCCAGGTTGGCCACCGGGTGCATCTCCATGCTCTTGCGCAGGTGCGGGGCGATTTCCTTCATGTCCGCCGTGTTTCCGGTGGGGAACACGATGTGCTTGATGCCCGCCCGCTTGGCGCCCAGGATCTTCTCCTTGAGGCCGCCGATCGGCAGGATGCGGCCGCGCAACGTGACTTCGCCGGTCATTGCCACGTCCTTGCGCACCGGGATTCCGGTCAGCGCGCTGATAAGTGATGTCGCCAGGGCTCCGCCGGCAGACGGGCCTTCCTTGGGCGTGCCACCTGCGGGCACGTGAATGTGGATGTCGCAGTTCTCGAGCCGTTCGCGTCCGATGCCGAAGCGGTCGGCGTTGCTCTTCGTGTAGGTGAGTGCCGCGCGGGCGCTCTCCTTCATCACGTCGCCCAGCTGGCCAGTCAGGACCAGGTTGCCCTTGCCGGGGGTGATTGATGTCTCGACGAACAGGATGTCGCCGCCCACGGGGGTGAAGTACATGCCGGTGGCGACGCCAACCAGGTTGTCCTCCGCCTCGCTCTCCGGGGTGAAGCGCTCGGCGCCAAGGTAGCCTTCCAGGCTCCGCTCGGTGATGCGCACGCGCTTGGCGTCACCTTCGGCGATGCGGCGCGCGGCCTTGCGGGCGAGCGTGCCGATCTGGCGCTCCAGGTTGCGGACGCCGGCCTCGCGGGTGTAGCGGCTGATCAGGCGGGACAGGGCTCCGTCGGAGATGTCGATTTGCCTTGTGGTCAGCCCGTTCTCGCTGATCTGCCTGGGCAGCAGGTAGCGCCTGGCGATCTCCTGCTTTTCCTGCTCGATGTAGCTGTTGAACTCGATGAGCTCCATGCGGTCATAGAGCGCCTCGGGAATCTGGTTCACGTAGTTGGCCGTGGCCACGAACAGGACCTCGGACAGGTCGAACGGCACGCCCAGATAGTGGTCAACGAACGTGCTGTTCTGCGCGGGGTCCAGGACCTCGAGCAGGGCGGAGCTGGGGT
>CAYMUK010000012.1:0-24405 GCA_964393655.1 uncultured bacterium
ACAAGGTAACTGTACCGGAAGGTGCGGTTGGATCACCTCCTTTCTAAGGAGCTTCACAGAGGTCGCACTCGATTTTCATAGTTCAACGGAACTGGCGCCATGACGTTATCGTCGCGGCGCCTTTTTCATTTTCTGAGGATGACAGGGCACCCGACTCGGCGGGTAAATCCGCACCGGACCCGCAGTTGGACAGTTGTTATAGTTGACCGCATGCGCGGGTCAGTTTCCCTTTCATGAGTACAGCAATCGGTAGATTCTCCAGCGGAGAACGGGCGGCAAGACAAGCGCGAGCCTGGCTCGTCAGCTTCCTGCTTATTTCCTTGTGCGTGCTGGTCGCTTTGCTCGATCAATTCGAACTAATCGGTACTGGTAACGGCCTGGGCGTCATCAATCTGGTTGTGACGCTATTGGCTTTTGCAAGCATTTTTCGGCTCGGTCGCGACCCTGCACGCGCACCTAGGGGCTCAGGCAGCCCGCACCGTGGACTGACCCTCACCGGGTTCCTTGTGGCGGCTGCTGGCGCACTCTTTTCGTTGTTTGCATTCATCGGCGGGTTTACCGGCCTTCTGGACTCCAGCCCGGCCCTCGAACTGAGCGGCCTGGCCGCGCCACTGCTGTTGCTGATTTCCTTTGCCCTTTATTTTGTTGCCTATCGCACGTCCCTGACCGAGCTCACGCAGACACAGTTGAGCGGCTGGATTTTCATAATGCCGGCACTTCTTTTGATGCTGGTCTGGATATACCTGCCGGCTGTCAATGCACTGTGGATCAGTCTGTTCAAGGACTTCAACTACCTAGGTACCGCCACATTCGTTGGCCTTGAGAACTACACCATCGCATTCAGGGATCCGCTGTTCATCAAGTCCCTGATCAATACCAGCTGGTACGTCGTCGGTACTGTGCCCGCAAGTATCTTTCTCGGCGTGTTCATTGCGATTCTGCTCAATGAGCGGATCAGGGGCGTCGCCGTCTTCCGTCTTGCCTATTTCCTGCCCTACATCACTGCCTTGACTGCGGCAGCGGCGGTCTGGAGCTGGATTTTCAACCCTGGGCTTGGCTTGCTTAACTACGTGCTCGGCTTTGAGAATTTCCGCTGGACCAGCAACCCGACCGGCGTGTTCGCTCTGATCCTGGAGCCATTCGGAATCCAGTTATCCGGAACTGCTGCCGGGCCAAGCATCGCGCTTGTGGCAATCATGATCATGAGTATCTGGCACTTCCTGGGTTACAACGTGGTCATCTTCTTGGCCGGACTGCAATCAATCTCCAAGGAATACTACGAGGCTGCCCGCATCGACGGCGCCAGCTGGTGGCATCAGCTCCGCTACATCACCTGGCCACTCCTTGCGCCGACCACGTTCTTCGTGCTGATCATCAGTCTGATCGGCTCGCTCAACGTCTTCACCCAGATTCTCATCATGACTCCCACAGGCGGCGTACTGAACGACACTCTGTCGGTAGTCATGTACCTGTACCAGAAAGGCTTCCGCGACTTCGACTTCGGCTACGCGTCAGCGCTCGCCTTCATACTGTTCGTCTTCACCCTGCTGCTGACGCTGCTGCAGCGACGCATGTTCGCCACCGGTGGTCAGGGAGCAGAATCATGAGCCTGCGGGCCGGCCTCGGCCGCTTCCTGATTTATGCGGTCCTCATAATCGGTGCCGTGATGATGGTATTCCCGTTCTACTGGATGATATCGACGTCACTGAAGACCCGACAGGAGGCCGGCCAGGCCGTACCAATCCTGTTGCCTCATAAGATGCAGCCGGCTAACTGGGCGGCGGCATGGAATATGGGCAGGCAGGGGACAGGCGGCAGTCTGCGGGGCGCATTCTTGGGCGGCTGGGCGCCCGGGGGATACCTGGAGTTCGAGGTCACGGTCACGGAGACTGAACCGGGAGCAGGGATGGACGTCGTAATTCCCAAACCGGTCGGGACCCTCACCTTCCCACTGGATGACCAGACAGAGTCCACGGTTGAACTGCTCGACATCGGCGAGGAGACCACCCTGTACCGCGTGTCGGTGGAGCATGTGGGCGATACGTATTTTGATCGGATCCCGCTTCAGCTGAGGATTCCCAGGTCAAGTGCGTACGTCGACTCGACCCTGGCCGCAGATGGCGTCAGGAACACGCTGAACTGGCAGCAGGTCAGCTTCGAGAATGCATCGCCGGGCGTGTTCGGCTACGTGCTGAGCAACTACGTGAGCGCCTGGCGAGCAGCGCCGTTCGGCTGGTACTTCTTCAACTCGGCGTTCACGGCAATAGTCCAGGTGCTGGCTGGACTGGTCGTGGCCAGCCTGGCAGCCTTCGCGCTTGCCAGGATTCCCTTCTGGGGACGCGAGATCGTCTTCATCATGGTGATTGGCACGCTCATGATCCCGGGCGAAGTTTTGCTGATCCCCAACTACGTGACGCTCGCCCGCCTGGGTTGGATCAACACCTATGCTGCCCTGATAGTGCCATTCGTCGCGAGTGCCTTCGGGATCTTCCTGCTGAGGCAGTTCTTCAGTACGCTGCCGCAGGAACTTTTCGATGCGGCGCGCATCGATGGCGCCAGCTGGTTCACGCAGCTATGGACGGTAGCGCTGCCCTTGGCAACACCGGGCCTGGTCACGTACGCGCTCTTCTCCTTCCTGGGTTCCTGGAATGCGCTGCTGTGGCCGCTCATCGTGACGAACAGCGAGCGCATGCGCACCATCCAGGTTGGCCTGCGCTACTTCGTGGACGAGGCGGGTACGGACTACGGCGCCCTCATGGCGGCGTCGACCCTTGCAGTGCTGCCCATCATTATCGGCTTTTTCTTCGTGCAGAAGCAGTTCATCCAGGGCATCGCCCGCTCCGGGCTGAAGTGACGCCAGGGCAGGCTGACAATATCTTGACGCCTGCAGGTAATCATCGGGTAAGTTGTTGGGGTGTGCCCAGTGCATCCAAACTGAAAGGAAGTACAGCTATGTTCAGGAAGTTCGCAACCACCACCCTAAGCCTGGCCCTGCTCGCAGGTCTCGGCGCAGGTCTGGCACAGCAGGAGGCACAGGACGAAATCGACGCCCTGTGCGCCAACAGTGCCGAAACAATCGAATTCTGGCACGGTTTCACCGGCGGCAGCCTGCGCGCGACACTCGAGAACCTGACCCTGGAATTCAACCGCCAGAATGAAGGCGATGTCTGCGTCCGCACGGTCGGGCAGGGCAACTACACCGACCTCTCCACCTCGATTCTCGCTGCTTCCGCAGCCAACAACCTGCCCGTAATGGCCATGGGCTACGAGAACAACATCGCCACCTACCTGCGCGCCGGTGTGGTGGAGGACCTGGGTGCACTCGGAATCGAGACCGGGCACATCTACGACAACTTCATCGAGGGCGTAATGTGGGACGGCGTTCTCTACGGCGTTCCGTTCAACAAGAGCGTCCACCTGCTCTACTACAACCGCGACCTGCTCCTGGAGCACGATGCCGAGCTGGCTTCGGCGGGCATTCCGGCCAACGACAACGGCGTCCGCGTCCCGACCACGGTCGAGGAGTTCAACCGCGCAGGCGAAGTGCTGCGTCTGGTCACCGGTGAGCCGACCTACTGGTTCAGCCCGAGCGACCTGGCCACCTATGAGGACTGGTTCTTCTCGATGGGCGGCAGCTTCTACGATGACGAAGGCAACCTGGTTGTCAACTCCGACACCGCCGTCGAGGCGCTGCAGCTGCTCGTCGACATGAGCTACGACACCCAGATCGCCCGTCCGATTACCGACGGCTACATCAACGAGAGCTTCAGCCTCGGAACCTACGGTTTCTCGACCGACACGAGCGCCGGCTACACCTACTACATCAACAACGCCACCTTCGACGTCGGCATCGCCCCGATGCCCGGCAGCGGCGACGGCAACCCCGGCGCGAGCGTGTTCCAGGGAACCAACCTGCTGGTGTTCACGGGCGCCAGCGAAGCGCAGCAGGCAGTGGCGCGTGACTACATCAACTTCCTGACCAGTCCCGCAGTCAACGCGCTGTTCTCGGTGTCCACCGGCTACGCCCCGCTCGGCGACGCCGCCACCCAGGAGGCCGTGTACCAGGACTACATCAACGAGAACCCTGATTTCCAGGCCATCGTGGACCAGCTGCCCTACGCCCAGTTCGAGCCGAACCTGGCCGAGTGGCAGCAGATCCGCTTCGACATCCTGGGCAACGCCGTGGTGCGCGCTGTCCTGCAGGAGACCACACCGCAGCAGGCACTGGATGAAGCCCAGGCCTCGATTGAGGCGCTGCTGGCAGGCGAAGCCCGCTAAGCACCAAGCAACGGAACCAAGTAGAAACAAGCCGGCCCGGAGGAATCGATCCTCCGGGCCGGAATGCGTTCAGTTGCGCTAAAGCTAGCTCTTGCTGAGCGCCAACCGCGCGAGGCGCGCCAGGCGACCGACCGGCGTGCGAGGCAGCATGCGCCAGCTGCCACGGTTGCTCCGCGCGGTCTTCTCGACGCGATCGAACATCTCCTCGAACAGGTGATCGGGCATGTTGAGCGCGGGCGTCAGCCGCACGATCTGCGACTGGTTCAGGGTGAAGCAGACGTGGAGGCCGTTCATGTGCATCTCGCGCAGGGCGAGCGTGCTGCCGAGCAGGTGGATCAGTTCCTCCTGACCGGGGAGCATGCGGGGGTTCACCACGTTCTTGAGCTTGAGTGCAAACAGCATGCCGCTGCCGCGCACTTCCGTGATGTAGTTGGGGTAGGCCTGCTGGATGGCCTGCAGGCGCTTGAGTCCGCGCGCGCCGTTGAGTCGCGACTTCTCGATCAGGTTCTCCTCGATGATCAGCTCGAGAGAGCGGACGGCCACGGCAGTGGCCAGGCTGCCACCGCCGAAGGTGCTCGAATGCCTCTTGCTTTCCATGCCACCCAACAGTTTCCGCACGAGCGGCTTGCGTGCAATGGTGGCGCCAATCGGCACCATGCCGCCTGAAAGCGGCTTGGCCAGCGTGATGATGTCGGGCTCGAGCCCCGCCGCCAGCGACGCGAACCAATGGCCGGTGCGGCCCAGACCCGACTGGATCTCATCGGCAACGACAGGGATATCGTGCCTTGAGCAGATGTCGCCCAGGTTGCGCAGGAAATCCTCCGGCGGCTTGACGACGCCGGCCTCGCCCTGCACGGGCTCGACGAAGACGCCGACGATGTTCTGTGGGCCGAGCGAATTGACGGTGTGCTCGAAGACGGAGGCGTCGCCGTAGGGCAGGGTGCGGACATCGCCGTAGAGCGGGCGGAAGGGGGCCTGGTACTCCTCGTTCGGTGTGAGGCTGAGCGCCCCGAAGGTCTTGCCGTGATAGGCGCGGGTGAAGTTGATGATGATGCGGGCATCCGGCCGGGCAGCGCGGACAAACTTCAGTGCCGCTTCGATGGCCTCGGCACCGCTGTTCGAAAAGAACACCTGCGAATCATGATGGCTCGGTGCGAAGCTGGTCAGGAGCGCAACCAGGTTCGCTTCCAGCGCGGCGCGCCAGTCGGAGGCGGACTGCTGGGCGAAGCCCATGTAGCGGTTCCGCTCCAGGTACTGCTGCATGAATTCGACGAGGGGCGGGTAGCTCTCGCCGAAAGGTATGGCGGCGTAGCCTCCCGCGTGCAGGAGGTGCCGGCCGCGTTCGTCCTCGAGCTCCCAGGGACTCACGGTCCTGAACGGCCCGCCGATGCCAAGGATGTCCAGCACGCGAATCAGGTCGGCATTGCCGTGCGAGGTTTCCAGCGACACGGTGCGGTTGGGGGTGAGTCCGGCCAGCACCTCGCTGCTGTGGATGGGCAACTGCGTGATCCGGGCCGGCAGGTGGCCGGGGCCGTCCCTGAGTGACAGGGCTGCGTCGGCTGGCTTGGAGTGGACGGTCTCTGCGGGTTCGCTCATTCAGAATTCCCTTGTGAGGGTGTTGCCGGCGCTGTCCACGACCTCGATCAGTTGGGTGGCCGGAGTGACGTTGGGCAGGTCGAAACTGACTTCCGGACCCGGGGCGAAGGTATAGGGGATTCCGCCGATGCGGATGACGCTCACCGACATGTTGTCGCGCGCGACGCCCGTCAGGTTGTACGCGCCGTTGCCCAGGGCAGTGGCAGTCAGCTCCAGCGTGGGCGGGGTGACGTCGACGGTCAGGGAGTAGTTGAGCGAGGTGACGTTGCCGTCGGCATCCTCGATCTCGATCAGGTACGTGAGCTCGCCCTCGCCCCGCGCCTGGCCGCGGAAGCCGAAGTGCACCAGCCGCTTGCCGCGTTCGGCAGCGAACTGCTGCGAGTTGAAAAGGTCGTTGCCGTCGACGCGGATGGCCATGATGCCGCTGTCGTCCATCGCGTAGCCGTAGACGTCGACCACCTCTGCCGAGCGGGCGGTGCCCGCTTTGGGTTCAGTGATGCTCAGGATGGCCTCGAATGAGTCCTCGCGGCTCAGGCAGCCGCCAAGCAGCAACAAGAGCAGCCCGCCGGTCAGAAGATGCGTCAGGCGGGCGGATTTGCGGGGTCTGGTGTGCATGTTCGCCACTGATGGTAGCACAGCGTCCGCGCCGTTCCAGGCGCGTTCCCGACAGGTAACGGTTGCGTAACCATTGGCGGCAAGGTTGTCAACTACTTCCGTCACATGCGGGGAGGTCCTCCAATTTGCTAAGATGTATTCCAAGTGTTACCAGGGGTGCCGGACACCCGCGGAACGGAGGCTCAATCCGAAACAGGCATGGCCTGCGGGCCCTCAACGCACGTATCCAGCCGCCGCATCTTGGGCCAGCACCGGCCGTAAGGTAAGTGGCGGGCACTTTTTGGTTGCACCAAACCACGCATCACGGAGGAAGTCTTGAAGAAACTCATAGTTGCACTAGCCGCCGGTGGCCTGCTTTTCAGCGCCGCCAGCGCCCAGACCATTACTGTGGCGATGGGCGCCGACCCCGTCACATTCGACCTGCACAACACGAATGACCAGCCGACCTCACAGATCTCCCGCCAGATCTACGACACCCTTGTCGTACAGAACGAGAACCTGGAGATCGACCCCGGCCTGGCCGAGAGCTGGGAAGCCGTTTCCGACACCAGCTGGGTCTTCAACATCCGCGAGGGCGTCACCTGGCACAACGGTGATGACCTGACCGCGCACGACATCGTCTGGACCTACGACCGCTTCATGACGCTGCCGGCGCAGTCCGCGTTCCTGCTCGACTCCGTCGAGTCGGTCACCGCTGTTGACGACTACACCGTCCAGATCGACCTGGCGTTCCCCTTCGCGCCCATCCTGAACCACCTGGCACACTCGAGCCTGGGCATCATGAACCAGAACGCCGTCGAGGCAGCCGGTGATGACTACGGCACCAGTGTCGTTGTCGGCACCGGTCCGTTCGTCTTTGACAGCTGGCAGACCGCCGACCGCGTCGTGCTTCAGCGCAACGACAACTGGTGGGGCGGCGACGTCCTTCCCGAGACCCTGGTATTCCGTCCGATCCCCGAGGGCTCGGTCCGTGGCATCGAGGTCGAGACCGGTGGCGTGGACATCGCGTACACCCTGCCGCCGTCGGCCGCCCGCAGCGTCGAGAGCAGTGACGGCGTGCACCTTGAAGCCGTCCGCACCCTGTCGACCGCCTACATCGGCTTCAATGTCGGTGTCGAGCCGTTCGACAACCCGCTCGTCCGCCAGGCCATCAACCACGCCATCGACGTGGATCTGATCGTGGACACCATCTACACCGGCCAGGCCGTCCGTGCAAACAGCCCGATCTCCGCTGACGTCTTCGGCGCCAACCAGGACCTCGAGCCCTACACCTACGATCCCGAGCTCGCCCGCGAGCTGCTGGCCGAGGCCGGCTATGCAGACGGCTTCAGCACCTCGATCTGGACCAACGACAACCCGCAGCGCGTCGAAATCGCCCAGATCGTCCAGGCAGAACTCGCCAACATCGGCATTCAGGTTGACGTGCAGGTTGTCGAATGGGGCACCTACCTCGACGACACAGCCGCTGGCCTCCACGACATGTTCATCCTCGGCTGGGTGACCGTGACGGGCGACGCCGACTACGGCCTGTACGCCCTCTTCCACAGCAGCCAGTTTGGCGCCCCGGGCAACCGCACCTTCTACGCGAATGACCGCGTCGACGAGCTGCTGGACGCTGCCCGCGTCGCCACCGATCCGGAAGAGCGCGTGACGCTCTACGCCGAAGCGCAGGAAATCATCCAGGAAGATGCACCGTGGATCTTCCTCATCGTCACCACCGAAGAGCATGGTGTCAGCGATGCGATCTCCGGCTTCACCCCGCACCCCGCAGGCCACCACCGCCTGTACAACGTCTCCAAGAACTAAGGCCGATTCGGCTCAAAGTTCATGAATCCAACAGTGAAGGTCGGCCACCGTGCCGACCTTCACTGGCTATGAATCAGCAAGCCTTCCAATAATGTTCCAGTTCATACTCAAACGCGTCCTGATGATCATCCCGGTCCTGCTGGGAGTAAGCGTCATCGTGTTCGGCATAATCGAGCTCACGCCGGGCGACCCCGTGACGCTCATGCTGGGCGAAAGGGCCCCTGAGGCCCAGGTGATTGCCCTGCGCGAACGGCTCGGACTCAACGATCCGGCTCCGCAACGATTCGTCAACTGGCTGGGTGGAGTCGTCACCGGCGACTGGGGACGCTCCATCCGGTCCAACCGCCTGGTCACCGAGGAAATCGGCGCGCGCATCGGCCCGACTTTCGAACTGGCGGCAATCGCGACGCTCATCGCTGTGGTGATCGGCATACCCATCGGTGTGATATCCGCCACCAGACCCAACTCAATCGCCGATCACGTCTTCACGTTCGGTTCCTTCCTGGGGCTCGCGATGCCTGTCTTCTGGCAGGCGTTGATGCTGATGCTCCTGTTCTCCTACGTTCTCGAGTGGTTCCCGGCCACGGGGCGAGGCGGCAGTTGGCAATACTATGTGCTGCCTGCAGTCACGTTGGGCACCAGTGCCATTGCGTCCATCACCCGAATGACCCGGTCCACGCTCATAGAATCACTGAGTCAGGACTACGTGCGGACCGCGCGAGCGAAAGGCGTTCTGGAGAACCGCGTGACCTACCTGCATGCGCTCCGCAACGCCATGATTCCCATCGTCACGGTGATCGGGCTGCAGTTCGGCGGCCTGCTTGCCGGCGCCGTCATCACCGAGACCATCTTCGCCTGGCCGGGTATCGGCCGGCTGGCGGTGGATTCAATCCGTGCCAAGGACTTTCCGGTGGTCCAGGGCGTGATTCTGGTATTCGCAATGACTTACGCAGTCGTCAACCTGGTGGTGGACGTTCTGTACGCCTATCTTGATCCGAGACTGAGGGTGCGTTATGGCTGAAGCCGTTGCAAGCGCTGTTCCACGGCGCAGGTCCAAGGCCATGCGTCGCTTCTGGCGCAGTCCCCGAACGCTGTTCGGGGTCATAATGCTCGCCATCATCATTCTGGCAGCCGCCTTCGCGCCGCTCCTCGCCACCCACCCGCCGAACGCGCAGAACCTGCGCAACCGACTGCAGCCACCGTCGGCCGAGCACTGGCTTGGCACCGACCACTTCGGCCGCGACACCTACACCCGCATCATCTATGGCGGCCGGGTGTCGCTCAGCGTCGGCTTCCTGTCAGTGGGCATAGCCCTCGCCATCGGCGGGGTGCTCGGGCTCCTGGCAGGCTTCTACGGCGGCTGGATTGACCGGGTGATCAACGCCTTCTCCGACGTGCTGCTGGCGCTGCCGGGCTTCCTGCTGGCACTGGCGATAGTCGCGGCCCTGGGCTCCAACATCGTGAACGTGATGATTGCCGTCGGCATCGCCACGGTCCCATATTTCGTAAGGATCATGCGGGCTGCGGTGCTCAGCGTCCGCGAGATGGATTTCGTGGCTGCTGCCGAGGCAGCGGGCCTGCGTGACCTGGGCATCATGTTCCGGCACGTGGTTCCCAACGCACTCAGCCCGGTGATCGTGCAGGTGACCCTGTCACTTGCCGGAGCCATCCTGACGGCGGCGGGCCTGAGCTTCCTCGGCATGGGCGCACAGCCACCAACCGCCGAATGGGGTGCCGACCTCAACGGAGCCCGTAGCTACCTGCGGGAGGCGCACTACCCGGTGACCTTCCCGGGCGTCGCCATAGTACTCACCGTGCTGGCCCTGAACTTCGTGGGCGACGGACTACGGGATGCCCTCGACCCCCGCGGCCTGGCTGACTGACGCCAGAACTCTTCGAGGTAGCAATTTGCGGGGCGCCCGGCTAGTCAGCCGGGCGCCCCGAATTCTGCAGAAACCAAGGAAGTTCAGCCGTTGCGCAGAGGCCGGTCCCCGTCCTCGTCTGAGGCGTCATCCGCGGTGGTTTCGGCTGCGGGAACGCCCGTACCGGTGCCATCAGACGCCACGTCCGACGCTGGCGCGGCAGGCTCAGCTGCGGGAACGCCCGTACCGGTGCCATCAGGTGTCACGTCCGACGCTGGCGCCGTAGGTTCGGTTGCGGGAACGCCCGTACGAGTGCCAAAAGGCGCCACGTCCGATGCTGGCGCGACAGGCTCGTCTGCGGGAACGCCCGTACCGGTGCCATCTGGCGCTACGTCCGAGGCTGGCGCGGCAGGCTCGTCTGCGGCAGGCGTTTCGGCCGGAACCGCCGGAGCGTGCCCGTAAGGCGTGACCACGTCAATGGGCTCCTCAACCTCCGGCGACGCAGCTGGCGCGGAGGCGACCGGCTCGACCGCAGGTTCAGCAGGCGACGCGGCTGGCGTGGCAGCCCCGCCGGACGTGACGGCCGGGGAGGCGACGCTGGCTTCGGCAGCCGATTTGCTGCGCTGGTTCATGAGGTAGTTGACCAGCCAGTAGAGCAGGCCGGCGATGATGATGATGGGCACAAGTACGATGAGGAGGCGCCACACCAGACCTGAGACGGCCTGGAACAGCCAGCCGAGGCCGGTGAACACCCAGCCTGCGACCCACAACAGCCCGGTGCCGATCAACAGGGCAATTGCTCCGAACACAACCAGTTCGACGATTTCCTGGACGGACCGTTTCATGCGGGGAGTATAACAAAGGCGTGTGAAGACTCTGCAGCGCGGCTCCCAGCTTTCAGAGCCGAACACTGCGACCCTGGCGCCGGACTGTACACTTGGGCGTGACGGAACTCGAACTCGGCAGCATGGTTCATGGTGGCGCCTGTCTGGTCAGGCAGAACGACGGCCGGCTGGCACTTGTGTACGGCGGAATCCCCGGCGAGACTGTCAGGGCGGAGCTCAGGAGCTCAGCCGGCGTGCAGCAGGGTCCGGTGACGGAGATAATCACCCCCAGCCCGGACCGGACCGAAGGGACGAACCATCCCGGCCTGGACCTGGACCACGTAACCTACAGCCGTCAGCTTGAACTCAAACACGGCATCGTTGTTGATGCGCTGCAGCGGGCGTTGCCGCGGGACAGTGCGCAGCCGGTGGTCTTGCCCGTTGTAGCCTCGCCCAGGGAATGGGGTTACAGGAACACCGTGCAGCCCGTCGTGACCCGCAGGAAGCTCGGCTACAGGCTGCGCGGCTCCCATGACGTCCAGCTTCTGGACCGCGATCCTGTGGCCAATGAGGGGGTAGCCCGCGCCTGGGAAGTGGTGGTGGATCTTGGCGTGGCCAAGGGCGTACGCGAACTCGTCTTCCGGGGAAACGATGCGGGCGAGGCGCTGCTGGCGCTGGTGGCAACGGCGTCTCTTAAGAACTATCTGGACTACGCCCACGAACTCGTGCGCGCCGGAATCAGGGGGGTGGAATATGCGGAGTTCGACCCGCGTGGGCGGTTCCGGCGTGGCAGCCGGCGCCTGACCGGCGCGCGGCAGCTGTCGCAACAGTTCGGCAACTTCGAGCTGACCATGACCGCCAGCAGTTTCGCCCAGCCGAACGCGGCTGCCGCCGGCGCGCTGTACCTGAGACTGCAGGAGCTGGCCGGGCGCGGAACAGAGGCGCACGATCTCTACGCGGGCAGTGGCGCCATCAGTTTTCACCTGGCGGCGAATTTCGAGAGGGTTCTGGCCTTCGAAATCGACAGCGGCAGCGTCCGGCGTGGCCGGGAGGATGCTGAGCGGCTGGGACTTGCAAACGTGAGCTTCGAGGCAGGGGACGTGAAGCGCCAGGACTTCGGGCACGGCGCCCAGCTCATCACGGTGGATCCGCCGCGCAGTGGGTTGGGCAAGGAGGTGCGTGAGATGGTCACGGCCAGCGACGCCAGCACGCTCATCTACGTGTCCTGCGACGCCGCCACGTGGTCGCGCGACATCGCCGATTTCACCGCCAGTGGCTGGCAGCTCACCCACGCCGAACCGTTCGACTTCTATCCGCACACCCACCACGTGGAACTGTTGTCGAAGCTCGAGCGCTAGCGCGCTATCATCGATTGCATGCCTGAAGCGAGAACACCCGAATTCGGACCGGACGGATTGCTGCCGGTCATAGCGCAGGACGCCACCAGTGGCCAGGTGCTGATGCTCGCCTGGGCTAACCGGCAGGCGCTTGATGCCACCCTGGAGAGCGGCGAGGCGCACTATTACAGCCGGTCGCGAAAGGAGCTGTGGCGCAAGGGCGCAACCAGCGGCAACACCCAGGAGGTGGTGGCCGTGCGTCTGGACTGCGACGGGGACGCTCTGCTCTACCTAGTCCGGCAGACCGGCCCGGCCTGCCACACCGGAGAGCGCAGCTGCTTCTTCACCGAGCTGAGTCACGGCAGCGAGGACTTCGGGAGTGAGCAGATGGAGGCGGTGCGGCTGCTGGACAGTGTCGTGGCCCAGAGGCTGCGTGACCTGCCCGCAGGTTCCTATGTCACGAACCTTCATGAGCGGGGCATCGGTTACGTGGCCCAGAAGGTGGTGGAGGAGGCAGGCGAGACCGTGGTGGCCGCACTGCAGGGCAACCAGGCCGAGCTCCAGGCGGAAGCCGCTGACCTGCTCTTCCACCTGACGGTCCTGCTGCACGAGCAGGGGAGCAGTCTGGCCGGGCCGGCCCGGGTGCTGCTGGCCCGCCACCGGGATCCTTCCGGCAGGTAGACCGCAGTTGCCGCCCGGTCAGCCGTGGCATCATTGGGACATGGACAACGAGCAGGCG
This sequence comes from uncultured bacterium, assembly GCA_964393655.1. Taxonomy (GTDB): domain Bacteria; phylum Deinococcota; class Deinococci; order Deinococcales; family Trueperaceae; genus CALDPK01. The sequence goes on from CAYMUK010000012.1 coordinate 13,058, forward strand.
CAGGCGGGCATCACTGACGAGGACGTGCTGAAGCTCGAGCGGGAACTGGTGCTCGAGGTGGTTCGCGTGACGGAGGAAGCGGCGATTGCCGCAAGCCGGGTAGCCGGCAAGGGCGACTCGGATCTGGTCGACCAGGCCGGCACCGACGCCATGCGCCGCGTGCTGAACGAGCTCGACATCGATGGCGAGATAGTGATCGGCGAGGGCGAGCGGGACGAGGCGCCGATGCTGTTCATAGGCGAGAAGGTGGGCAGGGCGGGGCCGGGCGCCTGGGGTGTTGACATCGCAGTCGACCCCGTCGAGGGCACGAGCATCACCGCGCGCCTCGTCAACAACGCGGTGGCGGTCATAGCGGTGTCCGAGAAGGGCGGCCTGCTGCAGGCGCCTGACACCTACATGGAGAAGCTGATTGTGGGCCCCCCGGCGGCCGGCAAGGTGAACCTGCGCTGGCCGGTGGCGGCGAATCTGCATGCGGTGGCGCTCAGCCTGGACCGCGCTGTCGAGGAGCTCACGGTGGTAATCCTGGACAGGGAACGGCACACGGAACTGATCAGGGACGTCCGAGCCGCGGGAGTGCGCGTGAAGCTGATCGGGGACGGTGACGTTATCGGTGCCATTTCAGCTGCCGTGCGCGGCACTAACGTGCACGCGGTGATCGGAACTGGTGGTGCCCCGGAGGGAGTGCTGGCGGCAGCCGCTCTGAAGTGCCTGGGCGGCGAGATTCAGGGTCGCTTCGTGCCGCGCAACGAGGCCGAGGCGGAACGTTGCGCACGGGCAGGCGTTTCACTTGACCAGGTCTATGGCACGAACGACCTGGCTCCCGGCCGCAGCATCGTGTTCAGCGCGACCGGCATAACCGACGGCGACCTCCTGCACGGCGTCAAGTTCTTCCGGGACGGCGCCCGTACGCATACGCTCAGCACGGGCTTCCGGTCGCAGGTGGTGCGTTTTGCGGACAGCGTGCACCTGTTCAAGAGAGGGGCGCGCGTCAACATCCACCTGTGACGCGCGCCCCTGGAGTCAGCCTGGTTTAAGGCTCAGAGCCTGCGGCCGGCCTCCTCATAGAAGTACCTGTACGTGTCAAAGGCGGGCTCAATGTCGACGGCGCGGCCGTAGAAAGTGCGTGCGTCGGCGTAGTCGCCTGCCTCGAACGCCACGCGGCCCAGCCAGGCCCAGGCTTCGGCGTAGCCTGAGTTCAGCAGGGTGGCGCGGGCGAAGCGGTCCCGGGCCTCGGCGAACGAGCCGGCTTCGTAAAAGCTCACACCTTCACGGAAAGCATTGGCGGCGTCCGTGCCCCAGCGGGCCTGGTCGCGGGCGAGGTCCCGGAAATAGGCGGCGCGGGTGTCGCGCGGATCGCGTTCGGCCACTGTTGTCCAGTAAGCGATGGCCTGCTCCGGCCTGTCGAGCTCCAGCAGGATGCGGCCGGCCCAGGAGACCGACTCCAGGTCGAAGGGCACCTGGTCGATGACGCGCAGATAAGTGGCCAGCGCGGCCTCAAGGTCACCCTGGTCATAGTGGGCGTAAGCGGTGCGTTGGCCGGCGTCCACGAAATACGGTGTGGCTCCGGCGTCCAGCTGCCAGCCACGTGCAAGGTAGGCGAGCCACATGTCCCACGCTGGCCCGTACCAGTTGGCCATGGTGTGGGCGATGGCCTGGAAGCGGTAGGGCTCCGGATTCATGGGAGCCAGTGAGATGGCCTCCTCGGCGAAGGCGAAGGCCTGCTCCCACAGCGGACGGTCGGGATACTGCACCGGGTAGGTTGCCAGCGCCTCCGCGGCGGAGGCCTCGGCCAGCGCCAGGCGTTCGGCGGCGGCGTCCGGGAGTGGCTGGGCCAGACCCGCACTCAGGCCAAACAGGGCAAGTGTCAAAAGGAATACGCGAAAATTGTGTTTCATGATTCCTCCTCGGCATGATGGTAGCAAAACGGTAGATAACCGGGCTGCAGTGTGGGACGGAATCTTCAGGGCAACAGCACTCCCTGTGCGCTCGGCGTTGCCAGCCAGTCGCGCAGTTCACGCAGCGCACGGCCGCGGTGGCTGACCCGGCGCTTCTCCTCCTTACTGGCTTCAGCGAAGGACTTGCCGAGCTCCTCCGACCAGAAGATGGGGTCGTAGCCGAAGCCCTGCCGTCCCCTTGGACCTTCCAGGATGCGCCCGCGGCACTCGCCGCGGAATACGTTGACCTGGCCCCCGGGCAGCGCCAGGACGAGGGAGCACTTGAAGCTGGCGCCGCGTTCCGCCTCGGGACGGCCGCGCAGCCTGTCCAGGACCAGGGCGATGCGCTCTCCGTCACTGAGCTTGCCGCCGAAGCGGGCGGAGTGGATGCCGGGACCGCCGTCCAGGGCATCGATCTCGATACCGGAGTCGTCCGCCAGGCTGGGCAGGCCGGAGCCGACCGCGGCAAACCCTGCCTTCATCAGGGCGTTCTCGTCGTAACTGGTGCCCGCTTCTGGCGGGAACTCGCCAAGGTTGAAATCGGCCGTGCCCAGCAGCTCGATGTCGGGCAGCGCCTCGCGGAACTCCGCAAGCTTGCCCTGGTTGGAGGTGGCCAGAAGCAGCCTGGGCCGGCTCATGCCCGCACTTTTCCCAGCTGGGGCCTGACGCGCTCGAGCAGCTGGCCCACGCCACTCACTCCGCGGCCGATCAGGCCCACGTAGGTTTCCGCCGGTACGGGGTCAGCCTCGGTGCCGCCCTGCACTTCGATAATCTCTCCGGTCCCGGTGGCGACCACGTTCAGGTCCAGGGTGGCCAGCTGGTCCTCGGCAGCGTCCAGGTCCAGCAGCGGCTCGCCGGCGACCAGGCCGACGCTGACCGCGGCCAGCTCGGCGGTCAGGGGCCACTCATCCAGCTTGCCGTCGAATACGAGCCTGTTGGAGAGTTCGAACAGCGCGGCGTAGCCAGCCAGGATTCCCGCGCAGCGGGTGCCGCCGTCGGCCTGGATGACGTCCACGTCGACATGCAGCGTCTGGCCCCGGAAGAACTCCAGGCGGGTGATGGCGCGCAGGCTGCGGCCAATGAGCCGCTGGATCTCCTGGCTGCGGCCACCAGAGTAGAGTCGCTCGCGGGGCACGCGCTGAGATGTTGCCCGGGGCAGCATCGCGTACTCCGCAGTCAGCCAGCCGGCAGTCTTCTGGTTGCGCAGGTGCGGTGGCAGCTTCGCTTCCGCGCTCACGGTGGCCTGGACGCGGGTGTTGCCCCATTCGACGAGCGCGGAGCCCTCGGCATGCATGTTCACGCCGGTCGTCAGGGACAGGGTTCTGAGTTCAAGGTTTGAGCGGGAAGTACGCATTCAGGACATGATTGCATGTCCTGAATGCGGTCGGCTCATTTGCGTGGGTCCAGCGCGTCACGGAGCGCGTCGCCCAGCAGGTTGAAGCCGAGCACCACAAGGATGATGGCCAGGCCGGGGAACGTCGCCACGTGCGGAGCGACAGCCAGGTATTCGCGGCCTCTGGCCAGCATCAGGCCCCACTCGGGTTGCGGCGGCCTGGCGCCAAGGCCCAGGAAGCCGAGTCCGGCGGCGAACAGGATGGCGACGGCCATCTGCAGGCTCGACTGGACGATGAGCGGTGCCAGCGCATTGGGCACCACGTGCCTGAACAGGGTCGAGAAGCGCGAGCGGCCCAGGGCGCCCGCGGCCTCGATGAACTCACGGTTCTTGATGGCCAGCACCGAACCGCGGACGATGCGGGCGTAGATGGGGATCGAGGCGATGCCGACGGCGATCATCAGATTGGTCAGGCCGGTGCCGAAGGTCGCTACGAGCACGATGGCCAGCAGGATGCCGGGGAAGGCGAGGAGCGTGTCGATGATTCGCTGGATTACCAGGTCGAACCAGCCGCCGAAGAAGCCGGAGATCGCCCCGATCGGTGCGCCGATGCCGATGCCGATGCCCACCGAGATGAGCCCGATGAACAGGGAGATCCAGGCGCCATAGATGATGCGGGAGAACAGGTCGCGTCCCAGTTCGTCGGTGCCGAGCAGGTGGAACTTCGCCGGGCCGTCCACGCCGAACAGGTGCAGGTCGCTGCGCACCAGACCGAACAACCAGGTGTATGACGCGCCGCGGTGGAAGAATTCGACAGGGTAACTGACGCTTTCATCCACGGTGACGCCGTCCACCGGCGAGCGCCGGGACGGGCTCACCCAGATTCCTGCCTGACCATCAGGTCCGCGCAGGCTGACGCCCACGGCGGGTGGGATGTAGGTGGTGCTCAGGCTCTGTGATTCCGGCAGGTACGGTGCGACGAACGGCGCGAACGCGACAACGAGCAGGAAGAAGCCAATCAGCAGCATGCCGAGGACCGCAAGTGGGTTGCGGAACAGGCGCCGGCGCCAGCGGGGAGCCTTTGCGCCCGGAGTGGTGGGGACAGGAGCCTCAGTCATAGCGGATCCTCGGGTCGACAAGGCCGTAGAGCAGGTCCACGAGCAGGTTGACTACGATGAACGAGATGGCGATGAGAAGCACGGCCCCCTGCACCACCGGGTAGTCGCGCGCCAGGATTGACTGGACCAGCAATCTGCCGATGCCGGGCCAGGTGAAGACGGTTTCCGTGATGACGGCGCCCGCCAGCAGTGAGCCGAACTCCAGGCCGCCCACGGTGATCACCGGAATCAGTGCGTTGCGCAGGGCATGCTTGCCGACGACGGTGCTCTGTTTCGCGCCCTTGGCGCGCGCAGTGCGGATGAAGTCCTGACCCAGGACCTCCAGCATCGCGGAGCGTGTCATGCGCGCGATGATGCCCGTGCTGGACACACCCAGGGTTATGGCAGGAAGCACCAGGTGCGCCAGGGTGCCGCGCCCGGCCACCGGGAACCACTGCAGTTCCACGGAGAAATACATGATGGCCAGCAGCCCGAACCAGAATGTCGGCATGGATACACCGATGAGCGCCAGAATCATGGCCAGCGCGTCGACCCAGGTGTTGGGCTTCAGGGCCGAGGCGATACCCAGGCCGATTCCGACCACGAGCGCGAACACTATGGCTGCAAGCGCCAGCTCCAGCGTGTTGGGAAAATAGTCCGCCAGGTCTTCGGTGACCAGGCGGTTGGTGCGGGTGGAGCGCCCCAGGTCGCCCTGGGCGACGCCGCTGATGAAGCGCTGGAACTGTACCGCCGGGGAGTCGTTAAGTCCGAAGCGTTCACGGATGCGTTCGACCGTTTCCGCATCGGCCATCTCACCGGCCAGCATCACTGCAGGGTCGCCAGGTGCCAGGCGCACCATCAGGAACACGATGATCAGGACGCCGAGAACCGAGGGCAGCGCTACCAGCAGGCGGCGGATCGTGTATTGAATCAAGTGGGGGACCTCAGGAAGAGACTGGAACTCGCAAGATATGGTGCCGGGTGGCGGGAATTCCCGCCACCCGGCCAGTCACGTCAGTCGATGCTGGCGTTGAAGGCAAGAACGCGCTCGGTCGGGTGGATTATCAGACCGCTCACGTTGTCGCGGACGGCGACCAGCTGTGTCTCGGAATGCAGGAACAGCCAGGCGGCGTCTTCCCAGATGAGGGTCATGGCCTCTTCGTACATGGCCAGGCGCTCGTCGGGGTTGGTGTTGGTGCGGGCTGCGTCGAGCAGCTCGTCGACACGCTCATTGGAGTAGGCGCCGCGGTTGGAGCCGACGGGGCGCTGCTGATCGGTGTGCAGGAGCGGGTAGAGGCCGTAGTCGGCGTCGCCGGTCACGGTGCCCCAGCCGAGCAGTGCCACTGGAACGTCACTCTCGCCGGGGACGGCGTTGACCTTGTCCAGGTAGGCGGACCATTCGAGGGTCTCGATGGTGGCGTTGATGCCGACTTCAGCCAGCATGCCCTGGATTGCTTCCACGCTCTGGATGTCCTGCAGGTAACGGCCGGAGGGCGAGTAGAGGACGGTGTCGAAACCGTCGGGGTAGCCGGCTTCGGCCAGCAGTTCGCGGGCGCGCTCCGGGTCGTAGTCGTAGTCGCCGACCGGGGTGTAGCCGAAGATGCCCGGGGCGATGGGGGCGTCCGAAGGCCGGACGGCGCCACCAAGGATGAACTCGGCCAGGTCGTCGTTGTTCACGGCGTAGTTGATGGCCTGGCGGACGCGGACGTCGTTAATCGGCTCCAGCGCGAAGTTCATGAACATGAAGATCGTGCGGAGGCTGGAGACGTTCTCGACGGTGACGCCTTCAGCGGCGTTCAGGCGGGCGATGTCCTGCGGCGGGACGCGCACGGCCACGTGGGCTTCGCCACTCTCGACGAGTGCCATGCGGGTGGTGTTCTCCGGGACCGTCAGGAAGCGGACACCGTCAACGCCGGGCAGGTCTCCCCAGTAGTTGTCGTTGCGCGCGATCTCGATGGCCTCGTTGCGCTGCCAGGAGACGAACTCGAAGGGCCCGGTGCCAACGGGGTTCTCGTTGAACGCCTCGCCGTGCTGCTCGACAGCTGCCGGCAGCACGATGGCGGTGCTGCTGTGGGTCATGTGGGCGAGAAGGGGGGCGAACTGGTTGGCCAGCGTGATCTGCAGCGAGTGGTCGCCGGTCACTTCGACGTCGCTGATCGCGTCGAGCAGGAAGCGGAAGGTCCAGGCGTTTTCCGGATCCAGGAAGCGGTCCAGGCTGCCCTTGACAATCTCTGCCGTCAGCGGGGTGCCGTCATGGAAGACCACGTCGTCGCGGATCTGCAGGGACAGCCCGAGGCCGTCGTCAGTGAACTCGTACGAGGTCGCCAGGTGCGGCACAATGTCGCCCTCTGGCGTCAGCTCGAACAGGGTCTCGTACAGGTGGCTGGTGACGGTCGCCGACGGGGAGTCGGTGGCGTCATGCGGGTCCAGGGTGACGGCGTCGGTGCCTTGCGCGACGACGAGCGTCTGCGCTAGTGCCGAGGCGCCGAAGGCCAGGGTCAGGGCCAGGGCGGCGGCGAGGCGGGCGGTTTTCTTTATCATGCAAACTCCTTCTTCCGTGGTGCGGAGACAGACGAAAGCACCATGCACCAGCGGTTGCCCACAAAGTGGCAACTTACGGAACCCAGGCATCGTCTTGCAGGTAATAGTAGTGTGCCAATGCGCATTGCGTCAAACAGTACCAGTGCAGGGGTAACCGGCACCCGGGCCCGGGCGCACGCTGGGAACCACACATTTTGAGTGAATTAAGTGGCGGAGAGGGAGGGATTCGAACCCTCGATGCAGGTTGCCCCACATACACGCTTTCCAGGCGTGCTCCTTAAACCGCTCGGACACCTCTCCAGGCAAGACGACATGGCCTGTATCAGGCCGCCCGCGTCAAGGGCAAAGGGGAGTCTACCACAGGACGCGGGGGCTTCGTCAACGACATCGCAGACGACGTGGGCTCTCCCACTCAGTGCCTACAATGGTCGTCAAACTGCGCCATAAGGAGCCAAGTATCATGTTCAAGGACAGAGTCTTCAATCTGACGAACCCGGAGTCCGTTCAGGGCTTCCTTCAGGAGTACCCGACCAGCGTGCTGTTCAAAGCCGGAACCTGCCACAAGACCATGCAGGGCTTCGGTTACCTTCAGGAGCAGGTGGAGCCGCGCGAGGACCTGGTTGTCGGTCTGATCCGCGTGGTCGAGTCACGCCCCGCGAGCAATCTGGTTACGGAGCTCACCGGGCTGCGGCACGAGAGCCCGCAGGTAATAGTGTTCCGTGACGGCAAACCCGTTTTCGAGGCCAACAACTGGGGCATCACGCCAGAGGTGCTGGCGCCGGCCTTCAGCGACCTTCCGCAAGGCGAGGCGGTTGCGCACGAGCGCAGCCCGGGCCGCAGCGACCTGACGCCGTACCTGAACGTTCTTGAGTCGTACCTCTCAGGTGAAATTGATGACCGGCAGTTCGAGCAGACTTACACCTACATGTTCCGCGATGACGCCTCGCTGCGCAGCCGCGACGAAGTGGACGTCCTTAACAGCATCTTCGGCGATGTCGATCAGCACATCAACATGCACATGATCATGGCGGGGCGCAGTGACACCAGCGCTGTACGTAGTCGGGCCGAACAGGCGTTTTCCCGCCTGAAGGAGCTGGCAGCCGCCTGACTCCGGCAGGGGAACCGGTCCGCCGGGAACAGCCGCCGGTATGAAGTGGGCCCGGAATCCGTGAAGGCGGATTCCGGGCCCAGTCAATTTCTCCTGTATTCAGTAATCGTCGTTGTCGTTGCTGCTGCTGCGCAGGAAGCGTTCGAAGGCATCCTCGCTCTTGCCCCGCTTGAGGGAAGTGGCACGGTCTGCAGCTGCCTGGCTGGCGCCCGGTTCATCTGCCCTTGGCGTCACCGTGCCGCCGCCGCTGCGAGGCAGCCTGCTGCTGCGGCCAACTTTGAAGTCCTGGCCATCCTTCGGCGCGGCCTGAGGCTCAGGCGGCCTGATGACTGGCGCTTCCGTGGCCCGGGGAACCTCGGGCCGCCCTGATTCAACTCTGGGCTCCTGCCTCGCGCGCACGTCCGGCGCTACCTGCCTGTCTGAAACCGGTGCCGCTTCCTGCTTCCGGGGAGTCGTGCCAGGTCCGGGGGCCGTCACCCGCTGCCTGACGCTGTAACTGACCACGGATTCACTGTCGGCGGCCCGGCGCAGTTCCCCGGAACCGGCCGCCGTGCTTTTCCTGCCAGGCTCCTGCGTTGCCTGAGCGGTCTGTGCCTGAGATGGCTGTGGTCGAGCGGCCTGCGCCTGGGCTGCCTGCGGTTCTCCACGTGACTTGCCGGCGCGCTCCCGCTTTTTCCCGGCCGGTTCGGCTGCCGCCGGCTTGCTGCGTCCGCTCATGTCCAGGGCGGTCCACACGACCAGGCAGACCGCGAGCAGCAGACCATAAAGCAGGAGCAGAACCACTACCATCGGCGAGAGGTCCAGCTGGTCAAACATCAGGCCTCCCCAAAATCGCGGCAACAGCGTCTGCTGGCACTCTGCTCCTCATCGCTGCGATTGTAACGCGTGCCTGCCGCCGCCGGTCCGGTTCAGGCTGCGAGGGTCGCCAGCAGGGCGGGATCGACGTTGCCCCCGCTCAGAACCAGCACGGTTGGACCCGGCGCGAGCGGCGAGTCGCCCGAGTCGAGTTCACGCCAGGCTGCCAGCGTGAGCGCCCCTGTGGGCTCCGCCACCAGTTTCGCCTCCATGGCGTAAAAACGCGCCGCTTCCAGGATGCCCGACTCGGTAGCGGTCAGGAAGCCGCTCACGTGCTTCAGGATGAGCGGCAGGTTGTTGACACCCACCTGCTGGGTACGGACTCCATCGGCGACAGTGCGGGTCGTCAGCCCCGCGTCCCAGCGCACCGGCTCGCGCCGGGCGAAGGCCTCGGCCGCATCCGCCGCGAGTTCAGGTTCGACCCCGAAAACCCGGACCCCGGGCCGCAGGCTACTGATGGCGAGGGCGATGCCCGAGAGGAGCCCGCCGCCTCCCACCGGCACCAGCACGTTGGCCACGTCGGGCAGCTGATCCAGGATTTCCAGGCCGACGGTTCCCTGGCCGGCGATGACGTCCGGGTGATCGAACGGCGGGATCAGGGTCAGCCCGTACCGTTCAGCCTGTTCGGCGGCAGCCTGCTCGCGTTCAGCGGCGGACGGTCCACAGCGCACCACGCGGGCTCCCCAGGACAGGGTGCGGTCCACCTTCACCTGTGGTGCCCCTTCGGGAATCACGATGGTGGCGGGGCAACCCAGCATGGAGGCAGCACAGGCCAGGCCCTGACCGTGGTTGCCGCTGGAATGGGTGACGACGCCCCGCGAGAGCTGCCCGGGACTCAACTGCGCCAGGGCGTTGTAGGCACCGCGCAGCTTGAAGGAGCCGGTCGTCTGCAGGCTCTCCGCCTTTACGAACACCTTGCCGGTGACTGGCAGCGGCAGCAGAGGCGTGCGCCTGGCGGCGCGCGAGATGCGCACGGCTGCGGCGCGGACATCCTCCAGTGTGACGTCACGGAGGCTGACGGGGATGTGGTTGGCTTGCATGCGTCAGATTACAGCACCGTGGCGGGGCGCAGGAGCCGCACAGGACGCACGTTTGCAAGCCGTTTTTCATGTTAGAACAGAGTCTGACTAAAGGTATCTCTCCGGTGCGTCCAGGCAGCGGCTTCGGGCTCACCGCGGGGAAGGAATGGCCCGGGCTGCAAATGATGTCAAACGAATCCGACACCAACCCAGACAAGCCGGAATCCGGCGGCAGGCGAGCCACAATGCTCGGCAGTCACAACCTGGCTTTCGCCGAGGAACTTTGGCTGCAGTATCTGAACGACCCCGACTCGGTGCCGCAGGCCTGGCGCGAGTGGTTCGCCAGTGCTGCCGGCGCCGAGGCCGGCTTTTCCGGCGCTCCGCGGCGTGACTACGGTCCGTCATTCGAGACCGGTTCCCTGTTCAGGCAGGCCGCGGCCGGCGGAGACTCCGGAGCCGGAAGTGCCGCCGCCACCCAGCACCGGGTGGACAAACTGGTACGCAACTACCGCGTGCGTGGTCACCGCGTGGCCGACATAAACCCGCTGTTCGAGAGCAAGGTGGAGATTCCGGAGCTGGACCCCGGGTTCTATGGTTTCTCCGAGGCCGACATGGACCTGCCGGTGGTGGCCGACAACATGACCGCCGTCAGCACCCTGGGCGGGCTGATCGAAGGGTTGAAAAGTACCTACGTCCGCTCGATCGGCATCCAGTTCATGCACATCGACAACCTCAAGGTCCGCACGTGGCTGCAGACACGGATGGAGCGCACGCGCAACCGTCTCGACCTCACGCGCGAGACCCAATTGCGCATCCTGACGCGGCTGACGGACGCCACCATCTTCGAGGATTTCATCCAGAAGAAGTTCGTCGGCGCCAAGAGCTTCTCGCTCGAGGGCGGCGAGACCCTGATTCCGCTGCTCGACCTTGCCATCGAGAAGGCGGGTTCGCATGGCATCAAGGAGATCGTCCTGGCCATGGCGCACCGCGGACGGCTCAACGTGCTGGCCAACATCATGGGCAAGAGCCCGCGGACGATCTTCCGTGAGTTCGAGGACAGGGATCCGGAGATGAACCGTGGCCGCGGCGACGTGAAGTACCACCTGGGCTACTCGTCCGACTGGCGTACCCACGACGGGCAGGAAGTGCACCTTTCCTTGTGTTTCAACCCGTCGCACCTGGAATTCGTGAACCCGGTGGCCGTGGGGCGCACGCGTGCGAAGCAGGACCGCCACGGTGACAGCAACCGGGATACCGGCATGACGGTGCTGATCCACGGCGATGCAGCCTTCATCGGTCAGGGCGTGAACCAGGAGACCCTGAACATGAGCGAGCTGGACGGTTACGCCGTCGGCGGCACGCTCCACATCATTGTGAACAACCAGGTGGGCTTCACCACCGGGCCGGCGCACGGACGCAGCACTACCTATGCCAGCGACGTCGCCAAGATGCTGCAGAGCC
>CAYMUK010000013.1:0-23734 GCA_964393655.1 uncultured bacterium
ACCCGCGCCGGCCGGCACGATGCCGGGCGTGATGGGCAACGGCTTTGGCGGCGTCATCTTCCACGAGGCACTGGGGCACCTGCTGGAAACCACTTCGGTGGCACGCAACGCGTCCGCGCTCGCGAACATGGTCGGCCAGCAGGTCGCCAGCCCGGCTGTCACCTACGTGGACGAGGGCCTGTCGGCGCACGGCTGGGGCTCCTCCCGCTTCGACGATGAGGGCGCCCCCACCGAGAGCACAGTCCTGATACGCAACGGCGTTCTGGAAAGCTACATGGTCGACCGCTGGGGCTCGCTGATGACCGGCTACCGGCCAACAGGCTCGGGCCGCCGCCAGGACTACACTTTCGCCCCCACCTCACGGATGCGGAACACCATCCTGGAGCGGGGTGCTACGCCTCGTGCAGAGCTTTTCGAGGGCATTGACTTCGGGCTGTACGCCAAGACCCTGGGTGGCGGCCAGGTCAAGCCTGGTTCGGGCGAGTACAACTTCGCCGTGACCGAGGGTTACCTGATCCGGAACGGTCAGGTTGCAGAGCCCGTTCGGGGCGCGATGCTGCTGGGCAAGGGGCCTGATTCCATCAAGAAAATCGTGGCCGTGTCCGATGACCTGTCCAACGAGCCCGGCATGTGCGGTTCCGTGTCCGGATCTTTGCCGGTGGAAATCGGCCAGCCGCACCTGCTGGTGAGCGAGCTGGTCGTTGGAGGCGAGGCATGAACGGCAAGGAAGCACGCGATTGGCTGATGGAACGCGCGAGAGAACTGCAGGTGGACCTGGAGGTGCTGGGCACCACCGAGCGGAAGCTGAGCGTGGAGGCCAGAGACGGCAAACCGTCGGACGTCAGCATGTCAAGCAGCGGAGGCGTGGGCCTGCGTGTCATCAAGGACGGCCGCACCGGTTACGCCTACAGCGAGGAGCTCAGCCACGACGCGCTGGCCTGGGCCCTGGACGAAGCAATCGGCAATGCCGAACTCCAGGAGCCGGATTCGGCGGCCAGCCTGCCGGAAGGACGTTCGCTCGGGCGGCACGACCTGCTTGACGAGGGCCTCTCCGCGCCACTCGAGGCCAAGAAGGACTCGGCCATCCAGCTGGAACGCACGCTGAGCGCCGATCCCCGCCTGCAGGCGCTGCAGGGCGCGCGCTATCACGAGTCCCAGTCGGAAGTCGAGATCAGCTCCACACGGGGTGTCTCCGGTACTTTCCGCGCCGGTCACGCGCTGCACCTGACCTCGGTTGTCATGCGGGATGGTGAGAGTGTCAAGCAGGGCTACAACGTGGCGGTGACGAAGGAGTTCCACAAGCTCGACCCCGGGCGCACCGCACTGGAGACCCTCGAGCAGATCGGCCGGCACCTGGGCGCCAGACCGCTGTCGACCGGCCGGCGGCGCGCAATTTTCGAGCCCGGCGTGACCGTTACCCTGCTGGCCCTGCTGCAGATTTCGCTTTCCGGCAAGAGCTTAGCGGAAGGCCGCAGTCTGCTGGCGGACCGCCTCGGACAGCGGATCGCCTCCGAGCTAGTGACGATAATCGACGACCCGGACCTTGAGGGTGGCATCGCCAACCGTCCATTCGACGCCGAGGGTACGCTCAGCGAACGGCTGGTTCTGGTTGACCGCGGAGTGTTCCGCTCCTTCATGCACAACTCGCAGACCGCCGCCCGGACAGGCCAGAAAAACACCGCGCACGCCGGCCGCACCTACCGCTCAACCCTGACGGTCACGCCGAGCAACCTGCTGCTCCAGGCGGGCGAGGGCGTGACCATGGCTGACGCGATCCTGGTGACCGATGTCATGGGCGTGCACGCCGGCGCAAACCCGATCAGCGGCGACGTCAGCGTCCAGGCCATGGGCCTGGAGCTGGTGGGCGGCGAACAGGTGCCGGTCGACAATTTCGCCATCTCCTTCAACCTGTTCAGACTGCTGGAACGCGTTGAGGAAGTGGGCGACGACTTCGACTGGCGCCCTGGCATGACCGGCGTCCTTGGTGCCCCCAGCATCGCCGTGCCGGACATCAGTTTCGCCGGCAGCTGAGCAGTAACGCGCGTGTAACGCCGGTGCCACTACCTTGCCTGCAGGAGGTGGCACCATGCGTTCACTCAGAAGCTCACGCAAATCACAGCCGATCCTTGCTTCACTCTGCTTGATACTCGCGCTTGTCCTGGCAGCCTGCGGTGGCTCGGGGGCGGTCGACAACCAGCAACCACCACCCGAAGCCGGCACCCTGGCCGTCACGGTCAGCGGCCTGCCGGACGGAGTGGCGGCCGGCGTCAGCGTTTCCGGTCCGGGCGGCTACAGCCGGAGCCTGACAGCCAGCGGCACACTCGCTGAGCTCGCTCCCGGCTCCTACACAGTCACAGCGGCCCCGGCCACCAGCGGTACGGACTCATACGAGGCGACGGTCACCGGTTCACCGGCAGCTGTCACCGCCGGCGCCACCGCCAGCGTAACGGTGACCTACGCACTCCAGGCTGAAGAGGAGGAAGAGGAGGAAGAGGAAGAAACCACGCCCGGCAGTTTGCGGGTAGACATCACCGGACTCCCTGAGGACACCGAGGCTGCAGTCACCGTCACCGGAACAGACTTCCGCCAGGTGCTCACCGGCAGCGCGACTCTTTCCGACCTCGAACCAGGAACCTACTCCGTGAGCGTGACGAGTGTCGTCACCGAAACCGCAACCTATACCGGCACCGTGACAGGCTCCCCTGCCGAAGTCAGTGCCGGCAACACCTCAGTGGTGACAGTCACCTACGCCCTCCAGGAGGAGGAAGTCACCACCGGCCAGCTGCAGCTGAACGTGCTGGGCCTGCCCGAGTCGGTGGACGCCGCGATCACGGTCACAGGTCCCGGTGACTTCGAGGCCCAGCTCACAGCAACGGGATTGCTGCAGGAACTCGAACCCGGTGACTACCTGGTCAGCGCGACTGCCGTGATGTACCAGGGGGCCAACTACCTGCCGACCGTCGACACGGAGGAACCGGAAGTCAAAGCAGGCGAGACGACTGTGGTCAATGTCAGCTACGCGCCCAACGAGACGAATGACGGCGATTCACCGATCAAGCCCGCGGTCTTTGTGCACTTCAACTCGAGCGGAACCGTGCCGTACATGTTCGACGAACCCGTTTTCAACAGCACCCCCATCAATGTCCGCGGGCTCCAGTACCGGAACGCCCTGTTCATTGGTGATGAGAGCGACTACCTGCTGTTCACCCAGCAGGTCGGCGACAGCCCGGTGCAGACCATCGACATGGACCTTTCCTGCCCCGCGGCCACACCCGGCAGCTACGTGACGGTCCGGGTCTACAACGAAGCTGACGCGCGCGTGGGCCAGATCGGCTGTGACGGCAGTGCGACCCTCACCATCCCCGCCAGTGCGGGCGAAAAATACCTGATCCACATCACCGGCTCCACAACCACTCCAAACCCCTACATACTGTCGCTAGACGCCCACTGCTTCCCGGCCTGCGATTTCCAGCCATACCCGGCTGACGAGTGACCGCCAGCCCGCTGCCGGACTGACGGTAAGCGTGTATCATCCGGGCAATCATGAGCCAGAAGGTTCACCTGCTCGGCAAGTTCGAAGCCGGTGGCCACGAATTGCCTTCGGGCCTTCGTGGTCACCTGCTCGCGTATCTGGCTCACGGCGCCGACTGGGTCGCCAGGGAGAGAATCGCCTTCCTCTTCTGGCCCGACATGAGCGACGATGGCGCCCGCCGCAACCTGCGCCAGGTGCTGAACAGGATGAAGGCGGTGGACCTGCCCGTGCCGCTTCAGTCCGACAGCCAGCGACTGCGCTGGCCAGTCCTGACCGACCTGGCCGAACTCCGCCAGGCAGTGGCCAGGCAGGATTGGCAGGCAGTGCTGCAGCTGTACCGTGGCGACCTGCTGGCCGACTGGACCGTGGACATGGCCAGCGGATTCGGCAACTGGCTTGAAATCGAGCGGAGCGGCCTGCAGACAGTCAGGCGGCGCGCCGCACTCGCGCTGAACCGGGAGCTGGCAGCCGCTGGCCGGCACGCGGAAGCCGCAGATACACTCCTGCCCTTGCTCAGCGCCACCGAGCCGGACGAGGACCTTGCCGCCGCTTTCATGCGCAGCGCCTATCTTGCCGGCGAACGCAACACCGCACTGAACGCGTTTCAGCAGCTCGAGCAGACGCTTGAGGAGGAGTACGGGTCAGAGCCGCTCGAGGCCACCCGCGCGCTGGCGCAGACCATTCAGGCCGCGGAACCGCTTGACGCAATCCCACTGTCCAACGCCTTAAAAGACGTGCCCATCGAGGTGCAGCGCCCGCCGCGCATGATCGCGCGCAACAGCGTCGCGCAGGAGGTACTTGCGGCAGGCACACCGCTGGTGCTTGTGCGTGGCGAGGCCGGCGTGGGGAAATCCCGGTTGCTGGAGGAGCTTGCCCCGGGGATTCACAGGGTGCGCTGCCTGGAGAATCTGCATGCGGTACCGTTCCAGCCGCTGGGCAAGCTGCTGGAGGATCTGCTTGAGGCTCACGGCGTGCCGGAGGGAGCAGAAGCGAAGACAACCGAACTTGCGAGACTCGTGCCCGGTTTCGCCCCGGACGGCAAAATCAACGATGCTGACCAAGGAACTGCCCGCAACCGGCTGCTTGAAGCCATGGCGCACTACCTGGAGCTGGTCCTGCCGGCTGGGGACAGCCACTTTCACCTGGTGTTCGACGACCTGCAGTGGGCCGACACCGGCACGCTGGAGCTGGTCACGGTACTTGCGCAACGGGGGCGGTTGCGCGTGCTGGGAGCCTTCCGCCGTTTCGAGAAAGCTCCGGAGCTTGACAGGCTTCTCAGCAGCACGGAGGCGGCAGGGCTCGCGACGCTCGTGGAGATCTGGCCGCTGGACGAGCTGGAACTCCAGGAGCTGCTTTCACACCTGATGGCCAGTGGCGACAGCGCACCGCTATTCAACCGCTGGCTGCATCAAAGCAGCGGCGGGAACGTGATGTTCGCACTGGAGATCCTGAAGGCCCTGTTCGAAGCCGGCAGTCTCCGCCGGGGTCAGCACGGCTGGGAATCGGATCTGGACGCAATCACCCACAACTACAGCGAACTGGAACAGCCGAAGGCCATCACCGACGTGATCTCCAGGCGAACGGCACACCTGGGCGAGGAGGCGCTGCGGGCGGTTCAGGCCGCGGCCGTGATCGGTGAGGGCTTCAGCGCCGCTCTCCTGTCAGCTGTCACCGAAATCAGTGACTGGCAGCTGCTGGACATCCTGGAAGAACTTGAACGGGTCGGCCTGATTCAGGGGGACCGTTTCCGCCATGACCTGATCCGGCAGTCCATCTACGGCTCACTGGCCGCACCGCGCCGGACCGTCCTGCACCAGCGCACCGCGCAGGCACTGGATGCCGGCAAGAATCCCATTGTGGTGGCTGAGCATTACCTCAAGGCTCTGGATACCGGGTTGGCCACCAGGCACTGGGTGGAGGCCGTCGGGCAACTCCGTGAGGCGGGCCGTTACGAGGACGCCCAGGAACTGCTGGAACGGGCGGCGTCGCTGACACGGGAGGCGGACGATGCGGAGTCCAACTGGCTGCTGAAGGCCGAGCTCTGCGCCAACCTCCGCGGCCTTGCCCGCTTCGAGGAGTCAGAGGCCCTTGCTCAGGAGATCTTGGAGCACTGCTCCCTGCCGCTGCAGCGGGCGATTGCGTACGAGAACCTGGCGAGCGTCCACCTGGGCCGCGGACGCCTGGCGGACAGCGAGGAAGCGGCGCGCAAGGGCGTGGAGCTGGCCCGCCGGTTGGGCGATGACCGCCTGGACATGAGCATCAGTACGCTGCTGGTGGCGAACCTGTACTACCGGGGTCAACTGGACGAGGCTGCGGAGCTCGCGGCGGCGGCGGTGGCACTCCTGCGCAAGTCGGGCTCCGAACTGGATCTGGCCGTTCAGCTTTCCAATCACGGTGCGATCCTGAATGACATGGGGCGCAGCGAAGAGGCGCTTCCCCTGCATTCAGAGGCCTTGCAGATCGCGCGCCGCCTTGACGCCAGGCGCCAGCTGGTGGACATAACCCTGAACCTCCTGATCTGTCACACCGAGCGCAAGACAATCGACGATGACATCCTGGAACTGGCTGCCACCACTCTTGAGTCCGGACGCTTCGAGGGGACGGACGTCCTGCGGAACAACTATGCGTATGCCCTCTTTGAGTCGGGGCGCGTGGAAGAGGCGCTTGCGCAATGGGCCTTCCAGACGGAGGCAGTGGACGACCCCACGCTCAAGCTGGTGGCCTGGTGCAGGATCGCCCGGATCAGGAACTCCCAGGCTGATGCCGCCGGTTGTGACGAGTCGCTGGTGCAGGTGCGTGAGCTGGCCGACCAGACGGAGTTCCCCATCGCCCTCGCGAGCGCGGCAATTGCGCTGCATGAGTGCGGAAGGGCCGGTGACGCGGCGAAGGCCCGCGAGCTCGCCCGTCGCACGGGCTTCGAGGCAAGCACCGTGCCTGAGTCGCTCAGTGACCTGCAGCCCCTGCTTCAGGTTGCGGCTGGCACCTGAAGGCCCGGGCTCAGCACATCCCCGGCGGCGAGAGGTCGAACTCACCGAAACCTGAAACCAGCGTGAAGTTCAGGCTGGCCATGGCTCCGACCGCTCCGCCCAAGCCCAGGCTCAAGCCATGACCTAGCCCTAAGCCGAAGATCGCGCTCACGTGTGCCTTCGCCAGGCAGCAGAGTTCCGCTTCCCAGCTGAGGCCGCCCGTGGTGCAGTCGTTGAAGCTCTTCACGGCGAACATCAGGGTGAAGGCGTTGTCGTACAGCATGATCGTGTATTCGGTCATCGCGGAACCGCGGCCGTCCGCCGTTATGCCCAGCGTTTCACCTGTGGCCAGGTCGACTCTCCACCAGGTGTCGGCTCCCTGGGGCAGCAGCGCGGCGTAGCCAAGGTCCAGGTCCCGCTGCAGGTTGAAGCGCGCTTCTGCTGGCAGCGTCTCGGGTGCCTGGCTCCCGGGTGAAAGGACCTGGAAGTCGGTCCCGAAATTCGCCGTGTTGGTCGTGAAGTCATCGAGGAGGTCACGTTCCGTCAGCGTCTCCCAGACACCCTGGTTGAGGGCGGTTACCGCTCCCGTTGGGCCCTGCACGCGGCGGGCGTTGTTCACGATGTCGAGTCGGCTGACTATGCGAGACTCATCCAGGTCGCCTGCCAGGGTGTCGCTGTACATGAGCAGGCCGGGTTCCGCGCGCCAGGTGAAGCCGTCGGCGGGACCCTCATCAAGCAGTTGCATGGTAAGCATCGGCTCCAGCGCGGATGGTTCAAGCAGCACGTCCGCGATTTCCTGTTCCGGCTCCTGACCGAACTGTAGGTCTATCGCGTACTCCAGCAGCGGTCTCGTGTCCAGGAACGTCTGCAGGTACTGGTCGAGCAGGTAGTCAACGGGGATGTCCCCGGGGAAGGCCATAAGTCTGTGCTCGCCGAGCAGCCGCAGCTGCGCTTCCTCGACGCTCAGCAGGTTGGGCTGGGTCTGCCCGGCGGCCCTGGCTTCGTCACCGATGCGGTCGAAGACGGTGCGGCGGAATTCGCGCTCACTGCCGTCGGGCGCCATGAGCGTGACCACCAGCCACTGGGCAGTCAGGGCGGCGACCTCACCGGCAGGCTCGTCGCTGCCCATGCCGCCGAGCGATCCGATGGCATCCAGGAAGCCTCCGCGGACCGCACGCACCACGCCGGCCATCGGGTTGGCGGCGTCCTCGGGCGACAGCAGGGCGCCCACCATGTCGAAAGCCTGGCCTCCGTCAGGCATGCCGCCCATGAAGGTGGGCACGAAATACTCGCTGGTCCGCAGGATTTCGGGTATGTCGCCGCCGGCGCTGGCCGTGTTCGGCACATTCGTGTAGCTCAGGAGGACACCGGCAGCGTTCGCCGCCGGACGCTCCCAAGGGGTCATGACCGGAGCCACGGTGAGCTCGTCACCCATGAGTGATTCGACCTCGACCTCAAAGCGGATCCTGTGCTGCAGCTCCGCGGGCACCTCGTCATCCAGGTAGGTCTCGGCAACCAGTCCGGCGTCAGCCAGGAAAGGGGCCGCCGGGTGTGCCTGCTCCCAGTCGCCTGCGCCCATCCGGTACTCCACCCAGGCGTAATCTGCGGCCTCCTCAAGCAGTTCCGGCTGCTCGGCCGCCAGGTCGAGTCCCGCCTGGTCCAGCGAAGTCAACAGGGCGGCGGCAAGCCGCTCGGTCTCGGCCAGCCTTGCTGCGTCCGGCGCCGGATTGAACAGGGCCTCCACGTCGATACCCGGTACGTCTGCCAGTCGTTCCCTGATTTCGCTGTAGTCCCGCACGTCGGCAGCCCGTGTCGATTCCAGCAGGCGCACTGCCTGCTCCTGCTGCAGTCCGGCCAGCGCCAGCCGCGCCTCGTAACCGGCGGAGTTGAGCAGGGTGGCGAGCAGGACCGATTGGTCGAGCGCGTTGCCTGCCCGGGCCCACAGTGTCCCCTCTGCGCCCCGCAGCAGCCCGGCGTATGGCTGGTAGGCGATGTTCTGCTGCACCCAGTCGTTGATGCCTGAGGCGTCCTCGAAGAACAGTTCGAAAGTGAGTTCTTCCAGGTCGAAAGCGGAACGGTCAATCAGTTGCCTGACGGCCTCGACCTCGGCCATCACTTCATCCAAGGCCGCCAGTGCCGCGGCGTGCGCCTCCGCCTGCGCCCGGACAGGGCTACCCGCGAACAACAGTCCGAAGCTGAGAAGAAGAGTCAGAAGTCTGTGTGGCAAGCGAGTTGTCACGATGTAACCCCCTGTATTGGTTATCGGATGGTAGCACTCCCCGACACCGTGGCCGGATTGACTCAACTGTTGATTAAGACCGCGGGGAGCAGAGCACTTCACGCAGTGCGAACCCGAACGTCGCCAGAGGCTTTTGCGGAGGCGTGGGCATGTAACGGCCGGGTAACGGCCCTGGTTGCATCCTGCGCTCAACACCAGGAGGTGGAGGATGAAGACATTCGCAAGCCTGTTGCTTTTATCGGTTCTGCTGGCAGCCTGTGGTGCCTCCCCGGGCGGGGGCGATGGTCCAGGCGGCGGCCCCACGGGACTCACTGCCCGGATCGAGGCAGCGCCCGTGACCGGAACCGCGCCACTCACGGTGCAGTTCTCCGGCGCTGGATCCACGGTCAACCAGGGGGCCATAACTTCGCATGCCTGGGATTTCGGTGATGGCACTGCCGGCACCGGTCTGGCCACCAGCCACACCTACGCGGCCGGCACCTGGACCGCCACGCTGACGGTCACGGACAATAGCGGCGCGACCGACAGTTCGGCCGTCATCATTACAGCAGTGGATGCCGGCACCCCCGTCCCGGATCCCGACCCTAATCCGGACCCCAACCCCGACCCCAATCCAGATCCCGACCCCGACCCCGACCCCGACCCGCAACCGTCCGACACTGCCGAGGGCGCGATGATGGCCTACGGATTGCCCGGCACGCGTGCCGAGGTGGCGGAGGACGCGACAAGCCTCATGCTTGAGTCTGTCCTGCTCGCCAGCGAACTTGCCCCCGGAACGGAGCTGGTTGCCACCGGCACGCTTACGCAGTCGGGTAACAGCTTCACCTACTCGGCCACCCCGGCGGACCGGCTGCTGGTCGAGTTCTCCAACGGCAACCGGATCGAACTGCAGGTCACCGCGCTGGCTGGCGACGAAAACGCTTCCAACACGTCCGAGTTCCTGCGGAAACCGCACAGCCTGAGCTTCAGCGTCATCCGCACCATCTCAGGGGTGACCGACAACCTGGCGTTCAGTTCGCAGCGGTCAGGCGGCGAGTTTGCCAGCCGGTTGCAGGGTGAACTTGTCTACGAAGGCAGGCGCTACAGCGTGGACCTCGGTTCTCAGGGCACATACAAGGAAGTCGTCGACGTCGAGATCGACTGGCTGTCAGACGAGACAATAAGCGGCACCATCACCACCGATGGTTTCAGCGCAACCATCAGGGAACGGTTCGTATTCCGCTACTTCATGTTTGACAACGCCATCGAGATCACCGACCGGACGGTGAACAGCACCTGGACGCAGGGTGGGCAGACATACGCGTTCCAGGGCGTGAACATCCGCCGTCACTTCACCAACGGCAAGCCCTCAGCGCTTGATGAAGAGTGGAATGCCGCGGGCGCGCTGGTGGCTGGCGGCAGCGTGGTCGGCAGTTTCGGCCAGGTGAACAACTCCGGAGTCTCGATTGATACGTTCCTGCAGCTCGGCAGCGAACGCATCATCCTGCACAGGGACCTCTTCTGACGGGACGCCAGGGCGTATGATGCGTGGGTCTGGTCAACTCCCGCAAACTGGAGCGTCACAATTATGAACAAGCTGTACCGCCTGCTTATCAGCTTCGCTATCCTGAGCGCCTCGTTCACGCTGGCCGCCCTGCCACCGCAGCACCAACGGGCCGCTGAATTCCGCGAGATCATCGGCAGTATCGAAATCATGGACCTGTTCATGGCCCAGCGCGTCCTGATCGACGGCGTCCACCTGCTGGAAACCGACCTGTACGTCGTAACAGGTGGCGACTGCCAGCTGCTGGTCAGGATTGCAGACCAGCAAGTGGACAAGCCCGAGGGTTGGGTGGGCGCGCGTCAGTTCGAGCTGTTGATTGGTGAGATCAGCTGCGCCTGAGCTGAGCCAGGCGCTTGCAAGCGCAGGGACTGGAGGCAAACGTGCAGTACGACGTGAAGACGCCCGGCGAATACATGGACGCACTCGAGGATGACTGGCGCAAGACGGCAGTTGCCGAATTGCGCCAGCTGGTAAGCAACTATGCCCCGGAACTGACCGAGAGCATCAAGTACAGGATGCTCAGCTACGACGACGCGGCAGGTGGCGTTTTCGGCCTGAACGCGCAGAAGAACTACGTCAGCTTCTATGTCGGCGATGCCGCCAGGATCGACCCGGACGGCTCCCTGCTCGCTGGCTTGAACCTGGGCAAGGGCTGCATTCGTTTCCGCAAGACTCAGCCCGTGAGCAGCACCCGCATCGAGGTGTTCATTGCCAGAACCATGGAAATGAGACGCGCCGGGCTCGACATCGGCTGCTGACAAACGTCGCCCGCGAGAGTTTAACGCTGCTGCAGCGTCAAGCACCGGCATGATTATCGGTGGCCCGCCCAGCCTCAGCTGAAAGGCTGCGAGGCGGCATTAAGCCGTTCAAGTTCAGCGGCACTGAGCTGCAGTTCCGCGGCAGCCAGCAGGCTGGCCAGCTGGGCGGGCTCGCTGACGGACGCGATTGGTGCGGTGATGCCTCTGGCAAGCAGCCAGGCCAGGGCAACGGTGGCAGGTTCGGCTCCGTGTGTATCGGCAATTTCAACGAGGCCGTCAACCACTGCCATGCCATCAGCATTCAGGTAAGCCTTGGCCGAGCCACCGCGAACGTGTTCGGCCACATCCTCCTGAGTCCGGTACTTGCCGGTCAGGAATCCAGACGCCAAGGCGGAGTATGGGAATACCGCCACGTCAAATTCCGCGGCAAGAGGTGCGTAGTGTTGCTCAAACTTCTGGCGAGCCACCAGGTTGTACTGCGGCTGGATGGCCACCGGAACACTCAGGCCCTCACGGGTGGCGGTTTCGAACCATTCGCGCATGCGTTCAGGACTGAAATTCGACAGGCCAACGTGCCGAATCCGGCCCGATTCCACCAGGCTGTGCATCGTGCGCACCTGGTCGGCTATCGCCACTGAGTCATCGTCATTGTGCAGGTAGTAAAGATCGATGTAGTCGGTCTTCAGCCGGCGCAGTGAATCGGTCAGCGCTGCTTCAACGTTGCCGGCCTCCAGCCCCTTGCGATCAGGCAAGGCGCCGACCTTGGTGGCGATCACGATTTGCTCGCGGTTGCCACGCTGCTGCATCCAGTCGCCAATGATCCCTTCAGACGCCCCGGCTTCAGTGCCGGCCCAGACCGAGTACGAGTCGGCCGTGTCGATGAAGTTACCACCGGCAGCCGCGAAGGCATCAAGAACTGCGAAGCTGGTCTCGGCATCTGAAGTCCAGCCGAAGGTGTTGCCGCCGAGATTAAGTGGGAACACGTTGATTTCTGTACGCGGGATTTGGTTCATATACCCATGCTCGCAGTGTCAGACCTGATTAACGCGAGTGCTGGCTACGTATGTCCCGTGGGCGACTAATATTCCCCCGCAGGAGAGCGTCGGGCACCGGTCTGGTCGCACCCCAGGCGATTCGCCACCTCGCACCCGCGATAGCCGGCCTCACGCAGGTGGCCACTTGACCACAAGCTGAACGACCGTTTAATCTACTAAACATGTGTTCAGCAATTGCAACTGACCTCACCACCCGGGCCAGGATCCGCGACGCCGCCATCCTGAGGTTCGGCCAGGATGGCTTCGAGGCGGCCAGCATCCGCGCAATCGCGAAGGACGCGGGAGTCAGCCCTGCGCTCGTCATCCACCATTTCGGCAGCAAGGCTGGCCTCCGGCATGCCTGCGACGACTACGTGACGGGCGAACTAGTCGACGCCGAGGATGAGGCTGCCGAGAGCGATCTCATCGGCACCATGCACCGCTGGCTGAGTGAGCCGGGGCAGTTCCAGCCGGCATTCGATTACCTGACGCGCATGCTGGCGGAGGAATCCCCCGCGTCCGACAGGCTCTTCGACGACCTTGTAGCCCGCACGGAACGCTCCCTGTCAGCGGGCGTGGCGGCCGGCAAGATGCGCACTTCAAGTGACCCGACTGCCACCGCCCTCCTGCTGGCAGTGCAGGGACTTGCGCTCCTGACCATGTCCCGCCACGTGAGTCGCACGCTGGGGAGCGACAGCCTCTCGGCCGCCATCCTGCAGCGGCTCACCGTACCCACCCTGGAGTTGTACACGAACGGTCTCTATACGGGAAGCGCGATGCTGCAAGCAGCGAAGCAGGCGGCGGAAGGAGTACCCGAATGACAGCAGCCATAGACGCGCGGGGGCTCGGCAAGCATTACGGCAAGCAGGTGGCGCTGGCGGGGCTCGACCTTCAGGTTGAACCGGGCGAGGTCTTCGGACTCATCGGTCCCAACGGGGCCGGCAAGACCACCACGATGCGACTGCTGCTGGACATCATCCGGCCGAGCAGTGGCAGCGTGAGCGTGCTCGGTGAGGAACCGCGCCAGGGCGGCGCTGCCCTGAGGCGACGGATCGGCTTCCTGCCAGGTGAACTCCGCAGCCTCGGCAAAAGCAGCGGGCGCACCGTACTCGGGTATCTCGCGCGGTTGAGTGGTCCGGTTGATCCAGGCGCCATTCTAAGTCTGGCGAAGCGGCTGGGCCTGGACCTGAACCGGCCGGTCCACAAGCTGTCCAAGGGCAACAAGCAGAAAGTCGGTCTCGTGCAGGCATTCATGCACAAGCCGGAACTGCTGGTGCTCGATGAACCCACCAGCGGCCTGGACCCGCTGCTGCAGCAGGAGTTCCTGGCGCTGGTGCGCGAGGCCAGCGACAGAGGCCAGACAGTGATTCTCAGTTCCCACGTGCTCAGCGAGATCGAGCAGGTCGCCGACCGCGTCGGCATACTGCAGGACGGCAAACTCATTCGGCTCGGAAGTGTCGCTGAACTGCGGGCCTCGCGGCAGCGGCGGGTAAGGGCAACCCTGAGCGCCGCGCCTGATATCGCGGCATTCGAGGCAGTCGGCAAGGTCAGCCAGTTGCGGCTGGATGCGGGCACGGACGAAACCTACCTGTCACTGCTGCACGAAGGCGACATCGACCCGCTCGTGAAACTGCTGGCGCAGCATCAGGTCCGTGACCTGCTCATCGAGGAGCCCGTCCTGGAGGACGCGGTGCTGGGCCTGTACCGGGAGGAACGGGCATGAACCTGTTCAGGCGCGAACTGCGTGAGTCATGGCGCGGCCTGCTCGGCTGGAGCCTCGGCATCGCCGCGGCGGTCCTGATGTACATTCCGCTCTTCCCCAGCATCGGCGGCACGGAGCTCATGGACACGTACATGACGATGTTCCCGGCGGAGTTCACCGACCTGTTCGGGCTGGATCGCATGACCGACGGGCCAGGCTACACACAGGCGACCTACTTCGGCCTCACCGCCTACCTGCTTCTGGCGATTGCCGCCATCGGCTGGGGTACCGGGGCCGTGGCGAGCCGCGAGGAGGACGGCTCGCTGGAGTTGACACTCGCCCACGGCGTCACCCGCTGGCAGGTGGTTCTGGAAGGCGCCCTGGCTCTGCTGGTCCGCGTGGCTGTCCTGGCCGGACTGGGCTCGCTCATCATCTGGGCGCTGAACGGCTCCGCGGAGCTGGGTCTGGAGTTGGGCAACCTGGCAGCCGCGACTCTCGCCCTGTTCCTGGTGACGGCGCTCGCGGGCCTCGCGGCCCTGGCAGCTGGTGCAGTGAGTGGCCAACGGTCAGTGGCTACTGCCGCAGGCGCGTTCGTGGCTGTAGCGGCCTACGTGCTGGATGCCGTTGCCGGCATCGCCGCTACCCCCTGGCTTGCCCGGATCTCTCCGTACAGCTGGGCGTACGGGCAGGATCCGATTACGACGGGAGCCCTCGGCACAGGGACGATACTGCTGGTTGCCGCCTGTGCGCTGGTGGTTCTCTCAGGCGGCTGGATCTTCGACCGGCGTGACATCGGTACCTGAGGCGCGCGCAGCGCCTGAGGCCACTGGGACCTATGAAAGCAGTACCCGCGAGCCTGCTAAGCTCGCAGCCTGGAGGCACACATGGCAATATCCGCTTCGGTCCGCGAACTCTGGCAGGCCAATAGTCAGGTGAACCACAACCTGCTGCAGCACCTGACCCAGGACATGATGCTGGCCCAGACGCCCGGCGGGGGCAAGACGGTGGCCGAGCACCTGGCCGAGCTTGCCGGCACCACCGAGTACTGGGTCACCATGCTGACCGGCGAGGACCTGCCGGCTACCCCGCGCCTCTACGAGATTGTGGACGACGAGATGGTGGCGTACACCGACCTGGAGCTGTTCAGGAAGGGTCTGCCCCTAAGCCGGGAGGCCGTCCTGCAGGCCGCCGAAGCAGTGCCCGAGGGCCACACCGGCGATGTTCCCCACACAAGCGCCGATGCTTTGCTCCTGCACATGATCGTCCATGATTCGCATCACCGCGGCCAGCTCCTGCTTGCTCTGAAGACGAACGGCTTTGCCCTGCCCAGCGAGGAATCCATGTGGCTGCCCTGGCGGAACGAGCCCTGGCCGTAGGCGACCCGTAGTCTGTCCCGGCGTTCCGCCAGTAGCTGTTATCCCGGTGTCAGCTGCAGTTGACACCGTCCAGGACCGGTGGGCCGTTGGCCCCGCCCAACTGATCACCGCTGGCATTGCGCGCGTAGCTCATGGCCTCCAGGCGAACAAAGTCCTGATAGTTCTCATCGGTCGACACACCTGCCGTGGCTGAATCCGTGAGAGTCACATTGCGCAGATGTGAGCAGTGACTGGGCACATTTGTGTCCCAGAAGGTGATTATGGCGTTCTGAATCAGCACGTCGGCCTGGCCTCCATGTGACATGTGGACATGATCTGCCAGCAGGCCACCGCCATTCATCCAGATGCCTTCCCAGATTCCGGCTACCTGTGGCCGGCCGGTGAAGCGCACTTCCTTGCCCGGCTCGCCCGCGAGCGCCAGGACGGCGCCCCACTCCACTACCAGAAGTGCGTCCTCACCCATCACAAACTGTGTGCCGGGGTTCACGAAAACCGTGCTGTTCTCGGCCAGAAACATCGCGGAGGTTGCGTAGGGCCATTCATCGCGCCTGACCAGGTACGGCACATCCAGTGCGGACCAGTACTGGATCTCGCTGGGTTTGTCCAGTCGCCCGCTGTCCAGGAACACGAACTGCGAACCGTTGGCCGCGCTCGATCCATCAGGCATGGTGTAGCCATTGCCGCTGTAATTGCTGGTGGCGTCCAGCCGGCCCATGTTGCCCGGCGATACGCGCAGTCCGTATTCATTGTGTCCGGCCAGCACGTTGCCGCTGAAATCGCCCAGGGTGAATTCCGTCGCATCGATCCCGGTCGTGTAGGAACCGACCACGCTGCTGTTCGTGATGTGCACCTTGCCGCCACCATCGAACATTCCACCGATCCCGGCCCGGCAACTCGAGGATTCCCCCGACCAGACGCCTCCGGCCCAGAACACGTCCACATGGTCCAGCCGCGATTCCAGGTGCGAGCCACTGAAACACAGGCCGTACCACGACCCGGGCACCCCCTGCAGGCCAACGAAGCTGATTCGGGCGGATTCGCTGCCCTCCGCCACCAGCCGGCCGCCATCCGCGATTCTTAAGAGCGCATTACTGCTGGCGACGATCGTGGTGCCCGGTTCGATGGTCAGCTGGGTGGACAGGGTGATCTGGCCGTCCAGCAGGTAATCGCAGTCACTGGCTGAGTTCTCCCAGGTCTGCATCACGGTAATGTCGTCGTTCACAACCACCCGGCACGTGCCGGGTTCCGGATCCGGATCCGGGTCGGGCAGGCCAGGGCCGCCGCCGGGAGGAGTGTCGGTGCTGCCGCAGGCACTCAGGATGAGGGCGGCCAGGACGGGATGGATCAGGAGTCGCCATTTTCGCATGAGGGATAGGCTATCCCTGCCTCAGTGAGGCCGAATGTGGCCGGTGGGACTGTGACTCTGCCCCGTTACTGCTACGCCCTGGAAGGGTGCCGACCAGAATGGGCCCCCATGTGATTCATTCCTGCCAGGTTTCGGCAATCATTTCGCCCAGCAGATAGGTGACAATGGTCGGCTGGAAGTAGTGCACATAATGCGGGCTGCCCGCGGCGATCTCGAGGTTAGCGTTGCTGGACAGGCCCAGGTGTTCCACCTGCAGTTCCCGCCAGATCTCCTCCGCCCGGTCCAAGTCGGCCTGCTTGATCCCGAGGGCTTCAAGCATCTCGGGCGGCAAGCTGATGCCTTGGTCGCGTGCGATGACCTGCAGGGGAATGTCGCCAAGGTCATAACGTGCGGCGAGCCAGGCCATGCTCTCTTCAAGCACGTCGTACTCGGCCACCGCAGCGGCCAGCGAGCCGCTGTTCAGGAACTGGTCCGCCCACAGGTCGTGCAGCTCCTCAGGCACACCTGCCGGCACCATGGCCATGATCGATTCCGCGTCGAGCTCACCGGCCTCCGCGGCTTGCGCCATCTGCCAGAGCCCTTCAATCTCCAGGTCCTGCAGCAGCAGCAACCCCGGAACCTCGGAGAGGCGCGCCACCTGATCCGGATGCGAAGCGTCGATCAGCATCACTCCCGCCACAAGCTCCGGATGGTCGTGGGCCAGCCCGATCGCGTTCACACCTCCGAAGGAATGGCCCACCAGGAAATAGGGCGCTACTTCGCCAGACGCCCGCAGGAGTGCCACGAGCTCTGAAACCAGTCGGTCGCTGGTCCGTGGTTCGGGGCCCGCGTCGCTCCAGCCGTAACCGGCGCGGTCATAGGAGCACACGCGGGCGAACTCGGAGATGCGGAACTGCAGGTCGTGGAGCTGCAGCGACCAGTCGCCAAGTCCAGCGTCCAGAATTACTGCCGGCGAACCAGTTTCGCCGATGCAGTAGAGGTGAAGGTTGTGGCCGCCAACATCAATCAGCTCGCCCGGCGGTTCCTGCGCCGTAGCGATTGTCAGGATCATAAGTGTGAGGACGAGCAGCAGGTTCTTCATTCTTGAGTACCCCCAGGAGAATGTGGGTACTCTACCTGCTGCCCGTCCGGGCCGTGTGAACGAGCGTCAGTTCACGGCCGCGGGGGGAAGGTCTTCAATCAGGCGCGGAGTGCCGGTCTGAATCAGACGGCCCAGCCCCAGCGTCCCGTAGTAGTCATCGCCGCTGGCGAATAGTGTACCGCCGACCACAGCGAAACTGGAGTAAATGGCTGGCGTCACCAGTTGAACGGGGCCTGCGACAGGAAGTTGCAGCTCTACGGGCGTGGGTGTCTGCTGTGGGGTTTCGAAGCCGAGTTCGCCGCGGGAATTCCGCCCCCAGCCGAACAGGCGGCCGTCGGCTGCCAGCGCCCGAACCGACCGGCCGCCGGCGGGCACTGCAATGTCAACGATTTCGGGTAGGCCCGTTGCGTTCACAGGCGATGCCTCATCGTCATAATCCCCTGTTCCCAGCTGTCCCGCCGTGTTCGAACCCCAGGTCATGACGCGCCCGTCAGAGAGCAATACAGCCGTGAATCCAGACCCCGCCTGCACCTGCCGTACACCGGAAACGATGGTCTGCACTGGCGTTGTTTGAACACCGGTCGATGCGCCCCCATCCCCCATAAGCCCGGCAGTCCGCGTGCCAAAGGAATGGACGGTTCCGTCTGCGAGCAAGACCACCGAGTGGTTCGAGCCGGCAGATACAGCAACAGCGGTTCCGGGCAGGGTCACTTTCACGGGCACGAGACTGTCGGTGGTACTGCCATGTCCGAGCTGACCATCCCTGCCGTAACCCCAGGCCCAGACTTCACCATTCGTGTCAAGAGCCAGATTGTGCCCCGTACCCGCTGCGATTATGCTGACGCTCGGCAAGCCCGTGACCTGGGTCGGATGCTGACGTGAAACCGTGTCACCCAAGCCGAGGGCGCCCGCGTAATTGTATCCCCAGCTCCAGACCGTGCCATCCGAGTCAAGTGCGAGTGAATGGTCCTGACCTGCCGCAACCGACCGTACGGAGCTCAAGGCTATCGACTGCTGCGGGAATCCCCTGTGCACGTCATCGCCTGTACCCAGCTGGCCATAATAATTCTCGCCCCATGACCAAATGCGTCCCGACGTATCCAGCATCAGCGTGTGCCGGAAGGCAGCGACCTGCCGGATACCGACCTGAAGAGGCACCGCTTCGAATCCGAAGCGCCGCTCGGGACTGTTCCAGCCCAGCTGGTCGTAAGCATTATTGCCCCAGGCCAGCACTCTCCCGGCCGAGTCGACAGCCAGCGAATGGTAGCTTCCTGCCGCCACGGCGATCACGTCTTCCAGCAGGCCAACCGCGACCGGCTCGGGTACGAATTCCTCAGGCATTTCTCCGACCTGGTTCCGGCTGTTATCGCCCCAGGCAACAACGCTGCCATCCTGCAGGACTGCAACGATATGCTCATCCGTTGCCGCCAGATCAGCCACGCCAGTGAGACCCGGTACGGCCACGGGCGCAGGAATGTCGCTGGTGGTGCCCGCTGCACCCAGGTACGCGCCCCGACCGAAACCTGAAACGGTGCCGTCCGCGAGCCGGACAAGCGTGAAGTCGTCACCTGTCGCCACATCCACTGCGGCAGCTGGCAGGCTCACCGCCTCAGGCTGGCGCCTGTCCTCTGTGTCACCGAGTCCAAGCTGTCCGCGGCCGTTCTCGCCCCACGCCCACAGGACTCCGGCCGAATCGATGGCGAATGAAGTACTGCGGCCGCTGTGCACCCGTATCATGTCGGCCAGGCCAGCCACCTGGTACGGCGAGTAGACGACGGAGGTGCCTGCGGGCAGGGCGAGTTGTCCTTTGGAGTTGTAGCCCCAGGCCCAGACTGTGCCATCAGCGGCCACCGCCAGGCTGTGGGACGAGCCGGCAGAAACATCGCTCACCGGTGGCAATCCCGGCACCTCAGCCGGTGTAGTTCGCTGCTCGGTCAGACGTCCGAGCCCTAACTCTCCGTCATAGCCATAACCCCAGGCCCACACGCGCCCGTCACTGTCAAGCGCAAGGGCGTGTCCGGACCCGAGCGAAACCGAAATCAGGCCGGGCAGGCCAGGTACGCGCTCGGGGCGCTCCAGGACCCCAGCGTGACCAAGACCCAGTCTGCTGCTGTCATCATTGTCCCCCCATACCCACAGACCACCGTCCCCGGCGATCATCATTGCGGAAGCACCGTGGGCGGCTATCAAAGTGACCGGTCCCTGGCAGATGTCGAAGGGCACCTCGGCCAGCAGCGGCAGGCTCACGCTGATGCCGACTTCGTTAATCGCCTTGAGCACGTAGGTGTAGCTGCCGCTGGTGGAAACCGCGTCATCCAGGTAACTGGTGTCGGTACCGGCAAGTTCGGCCAGGGGCAGGTGGTCGCGTTCCAGCACGAGGCTTTCCGCGTCCGCCACCGGCTGCCAGCTGAGCTGCAGGGCCGGAGCCGGTGCGCACTGCGCCGCTGCCGCCAGGGAGTCGACGCTGCCGGGAGGGGCAGGTATCTCGGCCTGGTCGGTGGGGCACAGGTCAGCTGGAATCTGGAACGACACCGGCTCCGTGACGCTCGACCCGCCCGCGTTCCTGGCAGTCACGGTGTACTCCACCGTGCTTCCGGGTGCCAATCCACCCACATCCGGGAAGCCATGTTCGGAACCTGTCACCGTCGCCACGGTTTCCGAGTCGCGAAGCACCTCGAAGGTGGCGGCTCCCGAGGATGGGCTCCATTCGAGCCTCACACCCGCTGCCTCCTGATCCATACAGAAGGCCGAAACCCCGGTGATGCTGAACTCCGCGGGCGCGAGGGGAGGCGGCTCCCCCTGGGCGCCGGGCCCGCAGGCGGCGATGACGAGTGGGAGCAGCCCGAGGCACAGCACACGGACAGCAGCTTGAAGTCGCGATTGAATCATTTTTCCCTCCGTCCAATCCAGAGCGGCCGGCCGCCTGTATGGCGGCGGTCCGTTGTCTCATGGGACGAGGTTGCGACTTCAGGCGTTTCATCAGCGTTACGCGGTTCGTATAAGTCCTGGCGGAGCGCTCAGGCGATCGGGCCGTCTATTCAGGCCCGCAACAGCCGCATGGCGTTCAGGATCACCAGGAACACGGACAGCTGATGCACCAGCATGCCCCCCGCCATGTGGACCTGGCCGACCAGCACACCTGCCAGCAGGCCCACCACTGTCAGTAATGCTATGGCGGTGTTCTGGCGAATGTTCCCCAGGGTCAGCCTGGACAGCCTTATGGCCTCCGGCAGCTTGAGCAGGTCATCCGTCATCAGAGCGATGTCCGCCGTCTCTATGGCCACGTCCGTGCCGGCGGCACCCATGGCGATGCCAATGTCAGCGGCAGCCAGGGCCGGCGCGTCGTTGATGCCATCGCCGATCATGGCCACGGTATTGCCGCCCTGCTGCAGTTCACGGATCTTCTCCAGCTTGTCCTCCGGCAACAGGCTGGCGTGCACCGAATCGACTCCCGCTGCGTGAGCCACAGCCCGGGCCGTCGTCAGGTTGTCACCAGTCAGCATCACCAGGTTCTTCACACCGCGGCGCCGCAGTTCGCCCACCGCCTCGGCGGCGCTGGGCCTGATCTCGTCCTCGATACCGAGCAGGCCGATCAGCTGACCGTCACGGGCAACACCTACAGCCGTCTGGCCGCTCTCCTGCATCCCGGCAAGCCGCTGACGGGCGTCGGCACTCACCGTCACGCCTGCCGCGGCGATGAAGTCAAGCGTACCCACCATGATGTCCGAGCCTTCCACCCTCGCCTGGATACCGCGCCCGGTCACGCTGCGGAAATCCGTCGGGAATGGCAGACCTGGCATGTGGGCGGCTGCCTTGACTATCGGACCGGCGAGAGGGTGCTCCGACGCGAGCTCGGCACTCGCGGCCCAGCGCAGCACCTCGTCCCGTGTGTGCTCAGCCTGGAGCGTGAAGATGGCGGTCAGCTCCGGTCGCCCCTGTGTCAGGGTGCCCGTCTTGTCGAACGCCACGGTGTCGATCCGGCCGGCACTTTCTAAGTCCTCGCCGCCCTTGATCAGGATGCCCTTGCGGGCCGCCCGGCCGATGCCGGCGACTATCGACACGGGTGTCGAGATCACCAGGGCACCCGGGCAACTGATCACCAGAAGCGTGAGCGCAAGGTGCAGGTTGCCGCTGACCAGCCAGACGATGCCGCTGAACACCAGCATCGCCGGGGTGTACCAGCTGGCGAAGCGCTCGATGAAGCGCTGCGTGGGAGCCTTGGCTTCCTGCGCGGCCTCCACGCGCTGGATGATGCGCGCGAGCGTCGTGTCCGCTCCCACCCCGGTGGCGCGCACCTGGAGCACGCCGTTCTGGTTGATGGTGCCGGCGAACACCAGGCTGCCTTCCCCCTTGGTGGCCGGCAGTGGCTCGCCGGTTATGGCGCTCTCGTCCACGCTGGAGTTTCCGCTAAGGACTTCACCGTCGATGGCCAGTCTGGTGCCCGGGCGCACTATCACCAGCTCACCGGCCGTAACTTCCCAGGGCGACACCTCGACCGGGTTGCCGTCGCGCATGACCACGGCTACATCCGGTGCCAGCTCCAGCAGCTCACCCAGCGCGCGCCGCGTCGATTGCAGTGTGCGCGCCTCCAGCCAGGCGCCGAAGGTGAACAGGAAGGTGACGGCAGCGGCTTCCCAGTACTCACCGATGAACAGTGCGCCGATGGCGGCGATGCTCACCAGCAGCTCGATGCCGACCATCCGCCTGCCGAGTGCCTGCACGGCGCGGACCGCGATGTCGCCGCCCGCCACGAAGGTGGCGCCGACCAGCAGCAGCTGGCCGGCGGTCACGAGCTCCGGGAACCGGATAAGTATCAGGCCGGCTGCCAGCAGCAGGCCGCTGCCCAGGACACTCAGCAGCTTCTTCCCGGCCAGGTCGAGCCGCGGCAGCTGTCTGCGCCGCGGCCGCGGAATTGCGTCAGTATAGGGAGGGGCGTGATTCATAGCCGAGCTCCCTGACCGCCTGGACAAGCTTTTCCACACTGACGGTTTCCTGGTCATGCCGTATCTCGATCCTGCCGGTGCTGAAGTGCACGTCCGCCTTCTCGACTCCCGCCAGCCTGTTCAGGCTGGTCTCAATCTTGGTTACGCAGGACGGGCAGGAAAAATCGTTGCTTCTGAGGATGGTGCGCATGGTGTTTCCTTTCCTTGCCGGCGCAGTCCGCGCCGGTTGTTGACTCAAGGATAGGAAGTTGCCACGCGCATTTCCTTGATGCAGCTCAAGTTGCCGCAGTGGGCCCTTCTGCAGCTGCCAGGCGGCGCGGGAGTCGGCACTTGACGGTATGCTCTTTGCACCATCACCCCCGGAGGATTCATGGAGCTCATTGAATTTCTGCAGCGTTTCGCGTCACCAGGTATGGACTCGTTCATGTTCACGGTTACGAATCTGGCTGACGAAATGATTTACATCGCACTCCTGGTCATCGCCTACCTGGGTTTCGGACCCGTGCAAGGCCGCAACCTGGGCATCCTGTTCCTGCTGGCCATGTACTCCAACGGACTGCTCAAGGACACATTCAGTACACTGCGGCCTTTCCAGATCGATCCGGACGTGCTGCGCGTGCAAGCGGCTGTCGACACCGCCGGCGGACACGGCTTCCCCAGCGGACACGCACAGAGCGCCAGCACCTTCTGGGGGGTAGCCGCCCGGTATGTGGCGCGACCCTGGTTCACGGTGCTCGCTGTGGTTCTCATTGTGCTGATCTCCGTAAGCCGCATGTACCTGGGCGTGCACCTGCCGGTGGACATCCTGGGCGGCCTCGCGCTTGGCGTGGTGGCGATCCTGCTGGTGCCGGTGCTGGACCGGGCAAGCCTGAAGCTGGCTGCCGCCTTGCAGATCGCGCTGGCGCTGCTGGTCCCCCTGGCCCTCCACCTGCTGCTGCCCACTGTCGATTCCGGCATGCTGCTGGGCGGACTCAGCGGCTTCCTGCTGGCGCCCCTGCTGTTCAGGCACCGGCTGCCCGCCTCGCTTGCCGGCCGCGCGCTGGTCACGGCCGTTGGACTGGCTCTCGTATTCGCCGCCCTGCTGGGCACAAGTGCGCTGTTGCCCGAGGCTGTCAAGCGCAATGAGTTCGGCGGGTTCTTCCGCTACCTGTTCATCGCGCTCATGGGCGTGGTGGTGGCGCCGGCGCTGGCGGG
>CAYMUK010000014.1:0-23510 GCA_964393655.1 uncultured bacterium
CGCCCGGGCCCATCTGGACGCCCCTCATCCCCGCCTCGTTCAGTGCTGAAGAGGTGGCGGAGTTCGGGCAGGACAGTCCCATGGGACGCCCAGGCCAGCCCGAGGAAGTCGCGCCGGCCTACGTGTACCTGGCGTCGAGCGATTCCAGTTACGTATCAGGTCAGGTATTGCACGTGAACGGCGGCGAGGTGGTGGGCGGCTGAGCTGTCAGCCCGCTTCATCCGGCAGGCCGGCAAGGCCGCGCACGATGCGGGCGATTGCCGAAACGTCATCTGAGCCGTGGCCCTGGCTGACG
This sequence comes from uncultured bacterium, assembly GCA_964393655.1. Taxonomy (GTDB): domain Bacteria; phylum Deinococcota; class Deinococci; order Deinococcales; family Trueperaceae; genus CALDPK01. Next base: position 296 of record CAYMUK010000014.1, read on the forward strand.
AGGCCGGTCTCCCACTGCTCCACCAGGGCCGTGACGGTAAGTGGCACGCCAAGTTCGCGGGCTTCAGCCAGGGCGATGCCCAGGTCCTTGCGGTGCAGCTCGACCTTGAAGCCGAGCGGGTAGGAGTTCCTGACCATGTTGCCGGCGCGGTTGTCCAGGATCCAGGATCCGGCGGCGCCGCCGGCCACAGCCTGCAGCGCGGCCTTCATGTCGATACCGGAGCGCAGGCCCAGCGCCACACCTTCGGCGACGGCGGCGTAAGTACCGGCGATCACCACCTGATTGATTGCCTTGGTCACCTGCCCGGCGCCGGTCGCGCCCACGTGAGTGATGGTGCTCCCCAGTACCTCCAGGGCGGGCCGGGCGCGTGCCAGATCCTGCGCCCGGCCGCCGACCATGATTGAGAGCGTTCCCCGCTCGGCACCTTCGCTGCCGCCCGAAACCGGAGCGTCGAGCCAATGTGAGCCGGCCTGTTCCAGTCTGGCGGCGAAGCTGCGGGTGGCGGCAGGTGAGATGGTGCTCATGTCAATGAGCAGTGAGCCCGCGCCAAGGCCGGTGGCGACGCCTTCCGGGCCGAAGACCACCTGCTCCACGTCACCCGTGTCGGAAACCATGACGAACACCAGGTCACGGCCCCGGGCGGCTGAAGCCGGAGTGTCGGCTGCCTCGGCTCCAAGCGCGTGGAGCTCAGCCGCCTTGCTGGCCGTGCGGTTCCAGACGGTGGTGTCGAAACCGGCCTCAAGCAGCCGCCGGGCCATGGGCAGGCCCATGGTGCCGAGCCCCAGGAAAGCGATGCGGGTTGATCGGTCAGTCATGACCAATGCTAGCGCGTGGGCAGCCTACTGCTCCTGGATGAGTTCGAACGCCAGGTCTGAGGACACCACCTGAGAGAGGCTGAAAGTCACGTCGAGCGGTATGGCGGTGGCGGGGTCATGCACGACTTCGTAGCCCTCCTGCCAGCTGAGTTCGCCGGTGATGCTGCCGGTGATCGCCAGCGTCCGGGCGTCCACCACCTCGACGGACTCGAGCGACAGCGTGCCATTGCTCAGTGCGTAGTAGTTGCTGAAGCTGATGCCATCCGGATAGTAGCTGACCGAGATGTCCTGTGGCGCGCCGAGTTCCAGAGTGGCCGGGTCCAGGCTGAAATCCAGCGCCAGCGACTGCATCTCCCGGTCTTCAGGGTGGTGCGTGCGGGTCAGGACCGACACGAAAATCGTTGCGGGCATGATCTCGATGCCGCCCAGCACCATCGCTTCCATCTGCATGAAAGTGGCTGAGTGCTGGGTGGTTCCGGCGACCTTTTCGAGGATTTCGCGCTGCTCTTCGCTCGTGGCGCGGTCCGCGACATCATCCGGAATCTCACTTGCGTACGTGTAGGCGTGGTAGTCGCTGCCGCCCAGGGTGCCGTCAATGGAACCGGTTTCAAAGACGGTCTGGGCGAGCGCCCCACCCAGGAGGAAAAGCGCTGCGAATGGTGCAATCAGTCTGCTGAGAATTTGAATCCGCATGTTCGAGCCTCTCTTGCCGCTGGCTGCCGCCTGAAGGGCGGGCGACAATGTGAACTGCCGCATGCTAGCAGCGGGCCGTCAATTCACCGTCAACGCTGATTAAGACAAGGTTCAGGCCGGCTCGCGGGCCTCGATCAGTTCCCGTATCCGGTCCAGCTGCCCCCAGTTGTTCCACATGATCGCGCCGACCAGCCGGCCCCCTTCCAGGTAATGGAGGGCACCCTTTCTGAACGGTTCCTGCCAGTCAGCCTGTACCTCAAGCCGCGAATCGGTCACGCCCACACCCTCGAAGCCGATGTCGAACAAATCGGAGTAGAACATCGGCAGGTGCGCGTACGGCTGGGGGTGACCGGCCATGGCCATGCCGGCGAGCATGCCGGACAGGTTAGCGTTCTCCTCGTGCTCCACGCGTCGCCTCCGGCCCAGCGTCGGGCTGTAGATGCTGGCGACGTCGCCCGCGGCGTAGATGTCCGGCTGGCTTGTCTGCAGAAACTCGTTCACTTCTATGCCATCCGCAACGGTGAGCCCGGCATCCTGCGCGAGTGCGACTCCCGGGATGATGCCCAGGCCGGCAACCACCACGTCGGCAGTCAGCTGGCCGCCGTCCGCGAAGGTGACGCGGCTCTCCTTGCCGCTTCGCCGCACGGCTGCCGCCAGCCTGCGCGGGTGCAGGGTCACGCCGCGGTCACGGTAATAGCCGCCCAGGAACTCTCCCAGGTCGGCAGGCAGCAGGCGGGCCAGCAGGGTTTCCTCGGGGAAGGCCAGGTGCACGCTGTGTCCCTGCGCGCCGAGTGATGCCGCGAGTTCCGCACCGATGTAGCCGCCACCAAGCACCAGCACGCGGCTCGGCTGGCCAGTCAGCTGGCGCAGCTGCCGGTAGTCAGCCAGGTCGCGGTAGTAGATGACACCATCGTCGGGGCCGCTCAAACGCCGCGGCGCGCCGCCGGTGGCCAACAGGAGCTTGCGGTAGGTATGGGTGGCACCCCGGTCGTCAGTCACGCTGTGTGCAGCGGGATCGATGCGCACAACCCGGGTGCCCAGGTGCATTTCGACCCCGAGCTGCTGCGTGCCGCGCGTAATTTCGTCCTCGGTCTGGTCCTGCCACAGGCCTTTGGACAGGGGCGGTCTGTCGTAAGGCGGGTGGGGCTCCGCGCCGATCAGGCCGATGCTGCCGTTTTCATCCTCTTCGCGGATTCCACGCGCGGCGGAATCGGCGGCCATGCCGCCACCCACCAGCAGGTACTCATAATCAGGCACTTGTGTTGCCTCCCTTGAGCCGGGTCAGTCCAGTTCCGCGGCTGCTTCCAGCCGGCGCGCGCCCGCGCCTTCCTCGCCCAGCTGATCGCCGGGATTCACCAGTGCGCAGGCCTTCATGGACAGGCAGCCGCAGCCGATGCAGCCAAGCAGTTGGGCCTCGAGCTCCTCGATTGCCTTGCGGCGCAGCTCCAGCACCCGCATCCACTCGGTCGAGGCGCGTTGCCAGTCCTCGTCCGTCGGCCTGTGGTCCATGGGCACGCTGTCGAGCGCCTTGCGGATGCGCTGCAGGTCGATGCCGAGTCGGCGGCCGACGCTCACGAGCGAAATGCGCCGCAGCATGTGCCGCGGGTAGCGCCGCTGGTTCCCGGCAGTGCGGAACGACTGGATCATTCCGAGTTCCTCGTAGTAGTGCAGTGCCGACTTCGCCACGCCGGTGCGTTCGCTGACCTCGCCGATGGAAAGCAGCTGGTCTGCCTGGTAATTGTGGGACTGCTCCGTCACAACCGCAGTTTAGTACGCTGGACCCTTGACCTCAAGTGCACTTGAGGTTTTACACTCGGGGTCGGGTGTCGAACAGGCACCTGCTGGCCGGTGCCGTCTGCGCGTCCGGTCAGGAAAGGACCAGCGCAGCATGAGCAGTTTGACTGACAATTTCCGCGATGCCTTCCGGACCTTCCCGGCGGGCGTCGCCCTGGTCACCGCCAAGGTGGACGAGCGGCCGGTGGGCATGACTGTTTCAAGTCTTGCCTCCCTGTCGCTGGAGCCACTCGCACTGACCTTCAATGTTTCACGTGAAACAGGCACCCAGGCTGAGCTGCTGCGTGCGCCCGGCTTCATGGTGCACCTGCTGGCCGTGGAGCACGCCGAGCTGGCTGATGCCTTCAGCCGGCCCGACACTCCGCGTTTCACCGCCGAACAGGGGTGGGACGTGTTGCCGACAGGCGAACCCTACCTGCCAACAGCGCCCTACGCCCTGCGGGTAAGGCCGCTGGACATGCTGAAGGTCGGCGGTTCGACGGTGGTGGCCGCCGAGGTTGTCGGCATCCTGCGGGGTCCTTATGGCGAACCGCTTCTTTACCAGAACCGCAACTTCCTGGGCATCACCCGGACTGAACCTGTAGGCTAGTCGCCTTCGGCGAGCCTCTGTCCGGAAGCCGCCGCGGGCGCAGTCACTTCCCGCTCCACCTGCGTGGCCAGCGGGTCCTCCTTGATGAACCAGAGCAGGACCGCCGTGATGACCGCCAGGGGGATCATGTAGACGAAAACCGGGATGAGGGCGTCGTTGTAGGCGTGCACGATGATGCTGCGTATCCCTTCGGGCAATGACAGCAGCAGCGCCGGCGTCAGCGAGCTGGCGCCATCGGCAGGGCCGGTGCCGGCCGGCAGCCGCTCGGTAAGCAGCGAGGTAAGCCGCACCGTGAAGACGGCGCCCACGACGGCGGCACCCAGGCTGCTGCCCACCTGACGGAAGTAGTTGTTTGCCGCTGTTGCCGTGCCCACCAGGTTGTGCGGAAACGAGTTCTGCACTATGAGCGTGAGTATCTGCATGTTGGCGCCGAGGCCAATGCCGACCAGCGCCATGTAGCAGCTGATCAGGACCAGCGACGTGCCTATCTGGACGGTGGCCAGCAGCGCGATGCCCGCCGCCATGATCAGCGCGCCGTAGATGGGCAGCATCCGGTAGCGGCCGGTACGGGAAACAATGATGCCGGTGCCTATCGAGGTGATGAGCATCGGACCCATCATGGGGACCATCAGCAGTCCCGCCACCGTCGCACTTGCTCCGACAGCCATCTGGAAGTACGTGGGCATGTAGCCGACCACGCCGAACATCCCGACCGCCACGAACAGGGCCGAGATGGTGGTGAGGACGAAGTTGCGTTCCCTGAACATGTGCATGGGCATGATCGGTTCCGCGGCGCGGGATTCGACGATCACGAACAGAGCTATCGAGACGACCGTAACGGCCAGGAGCATAAGAATCTCGGGTGAATTCCAGGCGTAGACCGAACCGCCCCAGGTGCCGATCAGGACGATGGCACTGGTCAGCACAACAAGCAGCATCATGCCCAGGTAATCGATCTTCGGCTTCAGTGCCCTCTGCACCGCAGGCAGGCGCAGGAGCACGATGGTCGCCACCAGGGCGATCGCGCCCAGGGGCACGTTCATCCAGAATGCCCAGCGCCAGCCGGGCCCTTCGGTGATCCAGCCGCCAAGCAGTGGTCCGGCGACGGAGGAGAACGCGAACGCGCCGCCCATGATGCCCATGTACTTGCCCCGGTCCCTGGCGGGAACCACATCGGCTATGGCTGCCTGTGACAGGATTATCAGGCCACCGCCACCCAGGCCCTGCAGGCCCCGGGCGATGATCAGCGTGATCATGTCGGGCGCCAGCCCGCCCAGCACGGATCCGGCCACGAAGGCCACGATCGCCGCCAGCAGCATGGGTTTTCTGCCCAGCAGGTCGCTCAGCTTGCCGTAGATCGGCATCATTATGGTGGCAGTCAGCATGTAGGCCGTGATGACCCAGGGCATGAGCTCCACGCTGCTGAGCTCGCCGGCAATGGTGGGCAGCGCGCTGGAAAGGACCATCTGGCTGAGTGAAGCCAGCAGCATGACGATTATCAGGGTGGCGAACACCAGCAGGATGTTCCGCCGGTCCAGTGGCAGGGGTTCCTTATTGGTGGCCATTACCTGACCCCTGCGACTTTCTTGAAGGTGGCGATGGAGTCACTGACGGGGCGGCCGCTCCCGGCAGTGAATTCCAGCGGGTGACTGATGTAGGCGTAGCGCAGGATGGTGCTGGCCAGCATGAGCAGGGCCTTCACGTCCACGTCTTCCCGCGGTCGCGACTTGAGTTCCCCTTCGACAATGGGTTCGAGGAGCTCCTCGGCTGCTGTGGTGATGCGCCTGAGGCGCACGTGCAGCTCCGGCATCGCTTCAATCAGGCCGGCCCTGCGGTCCAGGGTCGCCTGGTCGGGTGTCGCCGAGCGCACGGCTGCCGCCATGAGCTCGACCGTCCGCTCGAGGAGGGGTCCGTCCTGTTCGCGGAATCCCGCGAGTGCCTCTGCGGGAATCTCGAGTTCCCGCACGCCCAGGATGGCGTCCTCCTTCGTGGCGAAGTAGTTGAAGAAGGTCCTGCGTGAAACGCCGGCCTGGCCGGCAATCATCTCGATGGTCGTTAAGGCCGGCCCGTGTTCCAGGGCCAGTTCGGCCGCTGCCGTGTGGATGGCCAACCAGGCCTCCCTGCGGTTTCGTTCCCTGAGTGTGGGGGTTTCCTGCATCCGGCTATTATATGCAGGAGTGCATATCTTGCACAAGTGCAAATGATACCGGGCTTCAGATGGTGGCGCTACACTGGAGTCGGGTAACAAAGTGATGGACAACGGTACTGGAAGCACAAAGAAAGAAGCCTACTTCGTACGCGAGTCAGAGACGCGTTTCAGGCCGACAATCCATGTGGGCGGAGGCTGGAATCCGGACGAGCAGCACATCGCGCCCGCCATCGGCCTGTTGGCCCACGTGATCGAGCGCGATTTCGCCGTGCGGCGCAGCGACGACCTGCGGCTCAGCAGGCTCTCCTGCGACATCCTGGGCACCATCCCCATGGAGGCTTTCGAGGTTGCGGTCACCGTGCTGCGACCGGGCCGGACCATCGAACTGGTGGAGGCGCGCCTGAGCCACGCCGGCCGCGACGCCGTCATCGCCCGGGCCTGGCTGTCGGCCGCCTACGACACGGCTGCCCTTCAGGGCTCCGCCTTTCCGGAGTTGCCTTCCCGCTCACAACTGGAGCGGTGGGGACTTGATTCGAACTGGCCCGGCGGCTTCGTGAGGTCTGCGCAAATCTGGCGGCGGGAGCTGGCTCCGGGTCGGGTGCAGTTCTGGTTGCGCAGTGACCATCCGCTGCTCAGCGGCGAGGAAGTCAGTCAGACAGCGCACATGCTCAGGCTCATTGATGTCGCCAACGGTGTCGCCGCGCGTGCGGCGCCGGAAGAAGTGGCCTTTCCGAACCTGGACCTGACTGCCCACCTGTTCCGGCAACCAGTGGGCGAATTGACCGGACTCGACAGCACCGCTTCCTTCGGCCCCGGTGGCAGCGGACTGACGCACAGCGTGTTGCACGATGAGACAGGACCTCTCGGCGTGTTCTCACAGGTGCTGACTGTCAGACCGCGCTAGGGACTGCGCCGCAGCTGAATCTGTCTCACCAGCCACACCAGCGAGGCCACGAACGCCAGAATCAGCAGCAGAACAACCGACAACGCCGCCGCCTGCTGGCCGGTCCCTGCCTGTTCAAGCCCGAAAATCAGCCAGCCCAGGGTCTCCGTGCCCGAGCCGGCCAGCAGCGCGGACAGCGAGATCTCGGAGACCGCGCTTAAGAACACCAGGAGCGTCGCCACCGTCACCGTGGGCGCCAGGATCGGCAGCAGTACCCAGCGGATGGTCTGCAGCAGGTTGGCACCATCAAGCTGCGCGGCCTCCTCGAGTTTCGGGTCCAGCTGTCGCCAGGCGGCCTGCACCGGTTGCAGCGCGAATGCCAGGTAATGGCCGACATAGGCCAGGCCCAGCAGCCAGATGGTTCCGTAAACGCGGATGCCGGGAATCGGGGAGGGCAGCCACGCCAGGATGAGCGCCAGTGCGAAGACGATGCCCGGCAGCGCGTAGGGCAGGTCGACCAGCAGTTGCAGAAGGGCGGCACCCCGCCTGAGCCGCACCAGCACGAAGCCAAGCAGCGTCGCCAGGCCGGCAGCCACGACGCTGGCGATTGTGGCCAGCACCAGGCTGTTGGTTAGGGCCCGGGGGAAAGACTGCAGTTCCGTAAGTACAAACGCGTAATGGTGGAAATCCAGGTTTTCCAGGCTGAGTGGCAGTCCGTACGCCCGGCTCAGGCTGGTGATGACCAGCGCCATGAACGGGCCGACAGCCATGAACAGCGACACCGCCCAGACGAGCCCCGCCAGCCAGCGCCAGCGGCGGGGCAGGGGAGCCCTATGCCTCGGGTCCAGCTGCGTCTCGACCTGTGAGGAACTGCGGTTCAGCCAGTACTGGGCCAGAAGCGCTGCGGAGGCGACCAGGGCGAGCAGCAGTGCCAGCGCCGCTGCATGGTTGAGCCCGCCACTGGCGAAGCTGGTGACCCGCTGGTAGATGAGCGTAGGCAGGGTGATGAAGCGACCCGGGATTCCCAGCAGCGCCGTGATGCCGAAGTTGCCGGCGGCCGCAAGGAACGCCAGCATCATCCCGGCCAGCAGGTGCGGGCGGAGCAGCGGCAGCGTGATGAACCGCAGAACCTGCCAGGGACCTGCACCCTCAAGCTGCGCGGCCTCATCCAGGTTCGCCGGCAGGCGACTCAGGCCGGCAGACACGGTCAGGTACGCAACAGGCAGGGCGAACACGGTTAGCAGCAGCGTGATGCCTGCTTCGCCATAGAGCGTCCAGGGAACGCGGTCGATGCCGAACATGTCGGCGATCAGGCGGCTCAGGTGCCCGCGCTGTCCCGCCCAGCTGAGCCAGGCGAGCGCCAGGATGTGGGGCGGCACGACCAGGGGGAGCATGATCATTACGCGCAGCGCCGCACTGCCGGGCACCCGGAAGCGCTCCAGCAGCAGGGACAGTGCTGCCCCGGACGCGGTGGCCAGCAGCGCCACCACCAGCGACACCCGCAGCGTGTTCACGAATGCCCTGAGGGACTGGCTGCTGTCCAGCAGCCAACCGAGACCTTCCGAAGTCAGGCCTCGCAGCAGCAGGCGGCCAAGCGGCAGGGCGCTGCTGAAAGCCAGGAACAGGAGCAGCCCCACCAGCAGGATACTGGTGGGGCTGAACAGGCGCCGCTGCCAGCTCGGGCGTGCCTTGGTGGCGGCGCGGGAGATCAATCTACTCGCCGAACAGTTCGGCGAACCGCTCCTTGTCGGCCTCGCGGGTGGCGGCAAGGTCGGCGGCATCGGCGTCCAGGACAGTTATCTGGCTGAGTGGGCGGAAGCCCGCGGGGGGTTCGGCCGCGTCACTCAGCGGCAGGTAACCAAGGTCGGCAACCAGCTGCTGGCCGGCTTCGGACACCAGGAAGTCGATGAAGGCGCGTGCGGCTTCCAGGTTCTGTGTGCCGGCGACTATAGCGGCGGGTTCGGTAATCACGGGAACGCCCTCTTCGGGGTAAACGACAGCGACAGGTGAACCGTCGGCCATGGCGCGCAGCGGCAGGTAGTCGACGACGAGGCCGTAGGGGCGTTCGCCTTCGGCAACACCACGCAGAACGGCGCCGTTACCCTGTACCAGGGTGACGTTGTTGCCGGCCAGGGTTTCGAAGAACTCCCAGCCGATGCGGTCATCGCGGGTGAACACACCCAGGTTGAAGGCGGCCGCTCCCGAGTAGTTGGGGCTGGGCTGGATGATCTGGCCGGCAGGCAGCGCGGCGAGCTCGGCCCAGCTCCCGACCGGTTCCGAAACAAGGTCCGTGTTGTAGGTGATGAGGGTGGCCATGGCCTTGGTGCCGAACCAGTAGCCGTCCGGGTCGAACCAGCGGCTGTCAACGACGCTGTCTGCAGGAGTGTGGGCTGCCAGCAGGTCGCGCTCCTTCAGCAGTTCGAACGTCGGGGCGTCGGCAAGCAGGAGCACGTCAGCCTGAGGTTCGCCGGCTTCGGCTTCCAGCAGGAAGCGCGCAATCACCTGCTCGGTGCCGGAGCGGAAGATCTGCACTTCCACGCCGGGATGGGCGGCTTCGAAGGCGGCTGCAGTGGCGGCGGCATCGGCGTCGGGTTGCGAAGTGTAGAGCCGCAGGGTTCCGTTCGGCTGGGCCAGGGCGGCACCAAGCAGCAGCAGGGTGGTGAAAATCAGTAACGGGCGCATGGTTCCTCCAGAGATAGTGACATTATGCCGCGCGGCGGCACTGAGCAGCAGGATACGGAGCCCAGGTCAGCTGCGGGTCAGGCGGCCTTGGCCGTTTCTTCAGGCAACCTGGTGACCGCCACCCAGCCCAGCGCCCCGCTTGTTTCCTCCAGTTCGGAGAGGTCCAGCCTGATGGCGGAGTTGGTGCTGCCGGCAGCGGGGAACACCGTGTCGAAACGCCTGAGTGATTCGTCCAGATAGACGCGCGTGCCCGGCGGATTCGCGAACGGGCAGACACCGCCGACCGGATGGCCGGTCAGTGGCTCGACGAGATCGTGAGGCAGCATTCTTGCCTTGAAGCCGAATTGCCGCTTGAAAGAGCCGCTGTGCAGGCGGGCGTCACCGGCGGCGACCACCAGGATTGCGCGGTCCTGATCCTCACTGTCAAGGAACGCCAGGGTCTTGGCGATGCGCGCGGGCTCGGTGCCAAGCGCCTGAGCGGCCAGCTCGACGGTGGAGCTTGATGTGTCGAATTCGATGATTGCCTCGGCCTTCCCGTATCGGCGCAGGTGTTCGCGGACTTCGCTCAGTGCCATCAGGCCATGATAGGCCGTCACCTTCAGGTGCCGGTGTGCCCGAAGCCGCCCGTGCCGCGTTCGGTGTCGTCCAGTTCCTCGGCGAGCTGCCAGTCAACGCGCTCGAAGCGGGCCACGATCATCTGCGCGACTCGCATGCCCGGTTCGATGGTGAACGGTTCACTGCCGTGATTAATCAGCAGCACCTTTATCTCGCCCCGGTAGTCGGCGTCGATGGTGCCCACACCGTTCGCCAGGGTGACGCCGTTGCGGTGGGCCAGGCCGCTGCGGCCGCGGATCTGCGCTTCGAAGCCGGGCGGCAGGGCGATGGCCAGGCCTGTGGCTATGGCCTGTCGTTCACCGGGTGCCAGGGTCACAGGGGCATCAAGGTCGGCAGCCAGGTCCATGCCGGCTGACTGCTCTGTCTGGTAAGCCGGCACTGCGGCGCTGGGGCGGAGTTTGCGGATCCTGACCTGCACAATCATCACTCCCAGGTGGGGCCTTTGCGAGCGGCCCCGATCAGTCAGCCTTGAGGATAACGCGCAAGCCGGGTCACGCGGCGCGGCGGAACCAGTGGAACATCTCCCGGAAGCTCGGCTCCTTGCCGGTCATCAGTATGCCCAGGGCGAAGATGCGGCCCGCGACCATGCGGGCGAACAGCACGCTGGCAAGCAGGATGGCGAAGGAGATGAGAGCCTCCGGTGCGCCCGCGTCGCCCAGCAGCAGCCTGATGGGCATCGCGCTCGGGCTTGTCAGCGGAAAGTGGCTCAGGAACCGGAAGAACAGGTTGTCGACGCTGCCCACCAGCCCCAGGAAGCTCAAGCCCACGAACATCGCCGGCAGCATGATCATGCCGCTGCGCTGGCTGGTTGCCGGGTCGTCGATGGTGGCGGCCACGGCCGCGAACAGCATGAAGTAGAGCGCGCCGCCCAGCACCGCGAACAGCAGGGCGACGAGCAGGACCAGCGGACTGATGGTCAGCGGCGGCAGCGGTGGCAGGGAGCCCTCCGCTATCAGCATGTTCACCACCACCGCTATGGCCAGGCCCAGCGCGAAGCAGGCCATGTTCACCAGCACGTAGAGGCTGGTGCCAAGCACCTTGCCGTCGATCCAGGCCTGGGGCGACACGGCGCTCACTATCTGCTCGGTGATTCGCTGTGTCTTCTCGCCAGTGATGGCCGTGAACAGCAGACCACTGCCGATGAACACGGCGAAGATCAGCGCGCCCGCCACCATCAGGATAACGAGTGCACCTGGGGCCGACCCGGGTTCTGTAAGCACAATTTCCAGGTCCACGGGGGCCAGGGCGGCCCGGAAGTCCGCAGGAGCTATGCCGGCGGCGGCCAGACGGCTGTCCAGTGCCGACTCGACCAGCTGCTCGTTCAGCGCCGGAATCCAGGCGCTTTCCTCCTCCAGGGTGAGTACCGGTGCCTCGACGTTGCTCAGGTCCAGGATCGCGTCCACATCACCGTCGGCCAGTGCTTCGGCAGCTTCCGCACTGCTCTGCGGCAGGTACTCGAAACGACCAGCGGAAGGCGGCGCCTCGCCCCCGGTCACGGCGATGGTCACCGGGGCGTCACCACGACTGCCCACCAGGTCCATGACGAAGGGAATACCGACACCGAACGCCACGATCATGACGATCATGACGACGAGCTCGCGGACCTTCAGAAAACGGCGGAACTCCCAGCCGGTAATGAGTCTGACTGCCTGCCAGTGGTTCACTGGGCGCCTCCGACCGTGGCCAGGTAGATCTCGCGCAGCGAGGGAGTGTCGGTGTCCACGTCCACCACCTCGGCGCGGCCGGTCAGTTCGTGCAGCACGGAGCCGACCACGGCGCTCCGGCCCAGTGCCAGGCGCGCGGTGCTGGCAGTCTGCGCCAGGACTTCGTCCACGCCGTCCAGGCCAGCCAGGTCAACGGCCGAGGCGTCACCCGCGAAGGTGACATTCAGCCGCTGACCGATGCCGGAACCGGCCCGGATTCCGGCCATGGTTCCGCGCAGCACTCCGCGGCCCTGGTGCATCAGCAGAATGTAGTCGGCCAGGTCCTCGACCAGGTCCATGTGGTGGGCACTGAGCACGATGGTCATGCCAGCCGAGCGGAGTTCACGGATCATCTGGCTCACCAGGTCCTGGTTCACCGGGTCGAAGCCCGAGAACGGTTCGTCCAGTATCGCCAGCTGCGGCTCGTGCAGGATGCTGGCGATGAACTGCACCTTCTGCTGGTTGCCCTTGGAAAGTTCGTTCACCTTGGAGTCTGCGCGTTCCGCCAGTTCGAAGCGGCCGAGCCAGTGCAATGCGCGTTCCTCGGCCACCTTGCGGTCCACGCCCCGGAGACCGGCCAGGTAGGCAAGGGTCGGCACCAGGCGCTGGTCTGCGTAAAGTCCCCGTTCCTCTGGCAGGTAGCCAATGAGTTGCGGTGGTGCCTTGGAGCTCGTGCCGCCGCCCAGGCGGAACCTGAGCTCCCCGGTATCGGGCTGGGTGATGCCCGCCAGCATGCGGACCGTGGTGGACTTGCCGGCGCCGTTGGGGCCCAGAAGGGCGAAGATCTCGCCGGGGCGCACTTCGAAATCAAGCTCATCCACGGCCAGCACGCTGGAGAAGCGTTTGCTGACGGCATTTGCGGACAGGATGGGTTGGGCGTTCACGGTTGGCAAGTCTAGCAGGCAGTACCCGGGTTGGGGCGGTTGCGCTACCCTTGCGGCACAGGCTGAAGCCGGAAAGGGAGTGCAGGATGAGCGATGAGTTGCTGCCGCAGATGAGCCGGGAGATGGCCGCCAAACGGCGGGAGCTGGTTCCGGAGACGATGGCCGCCTGGCGCGAGTTCAACCAGGCCGTATTCAGGGATGGAGCGCTCCCCTCGGCCACGAAGCAGCTGATCGCGGTTGCCGTGGCGCACACGACACAGTGCCCCTATTGCATCAGGAGCCACACGAAGGATGCGCTCAGGCAGGGCGCCACCGAGGAGCAGCTGATGGAAGCCATCTGGGTCGCTGCCGAGATGCGCGCGGGCGGTGCCTACGCCCACTCGGCCGTGGCCCTGAAAGTGATGGTGGATCACGCTGCAGAAAGCGGGGAGTAGCCGGCAGAACTGGTTAACCTGAGGTCATGCAGCTGACGGACCAGCAGGTATTGGCACGGTGTCCGCTGTTCGCGGAACTCGCGCCTGCTGACCTGCTGGCCCTTTCACAGGTGGCGAGGCGCCGGCACTACCTGGCAGGGGAACAACTGTTCCTTGCCGGCGAGGACGCGCAGGGCGTGCACGTGCTGGTGAGCGGCAGGGTAAAGGTGTATGTCATCTCACCCGGAAGCGGCCGCGAGATGATCCTGACTGTCGAGCACCCCTACAACACAGTGGCGGAACTCGTGGCACTGGACGGCGGCAGCTACCCGGCGAGTGCCGAGGCGGCCGAGGACAGCGAAGTCCTGGTGCTGGAGCAGGCGGGATTCCAGCGGGTGCTGCGCGAGCGGCCGGAAGTGGCGCCGCACCTGATGCGCATGCTTGGCCGGCGGCTCAGGCGCCTGGTGAACCTGATCGAGGCGATCTCGTTCCAGGAAGTCATCCACCGCCTGGCGCGCCACCTGCTGGAGCGCTCGGAAGCAGGCCTGCCCTTCACGCTGGCGACCAACGCCGAGATTGCCGCGGAACTCGGGACGGTGCCCGAGCTGGTCAGCCGCAACCTCTCGCGCCTGGCAGCGTCCGGCCTGCTGGTCATGGCCGGCCGCACGGTCACCGGGGTTGAGCGCGAGCAGCTGCTGGAACTGGCTGCCAGCGTCGGGCGCTGACCCCGGCGCGCCGCCGCACGAAGGTCTTCAGAAGGCGAAACCGAGCATCCGCTTCGCCTGGTCGCTCATCGCGTCCGGTGTCCAGGGCGGTGTCCAGACCAGGTTCACACTCACGCTGCCGACCCCCGGTACTTTCAGCAGCACGTTCCTGATATCAGCCGTAATGCTGGCGTGCAGCGGACAGCCCGGCGTGGTCAGGGTCAACTCGATAACCACGGCGCCCCCCGTGACCGCCACCTCGTAGACCATGCCCAGGTTCACGATGTCGATGCCCAGCTCCGGGTCGATCACCGCGTGCAGCGACTCCCGGACGTTCCGGGGGGGTACAGCCGCGTCCTGTTCAACAAGCCTTGTCTCCGTCATGCCGCCTCTCCGGTTGCAATCGCAGCCAACAGCACGCGGCGGCCGGCGCGCACGGTCACGAGCACCACGTGCGCCACCTGCAGGAACTGGCTGAGCGCCCCGATGAACAGCAGTGATGCCGCCTGATAAGCCAACGCGGCAACCGGCCAGACCAGGGTTGCGCACAGCGCGAGAGCGCCGGCCGCGAGCGCCCAGGTGGTGACGGGCTCGAGTTCCGCGCGCAGCAGGTCTTTCAGCAGCGGCGCGCCCCGGGAGACGCCGCCACCGCCGGCGAACACGGCAGTCCACATCAGGAATGAAGTGATCTTGACCAGCATGCCACTGACTGCCAAGCCGATGAAGCCCACCAGGAAGGCAGCGGCGGCCGCCACCGGCTCACCGGCCAGGAGCAGGACGCCCGCAACCGGCAGGAAGCAGTGGGCAAGCACGTAACGGAGAATCGGTGCTTCCAGTTTCCTGCGCAGGCGCCGGCGCAGGATTGCGTGCATCTCCAGCAGCTGCAGGAGCGCAGCACTGGCCAGCAGCGCCAGTGGCAGCGGCCCGGTGCTCACGCCCGCAAAGGCCTTCAGCGCCTCTGCCAGCACTCCTGCCGCCACCAGCCAGCCGGCCAGCCGCACACGCCAGTCGGTCCCGCCTTTGGATAGCGCGAACATCGACAGCAGTTTCTGGCCTGAGCCGATGATGCCCAGCAGATAGGCGCCGAAGAGTCCGACGCTCAGGTGCAGATTCACGGGATAGCCGGTCACTGCGGCCACTGCAGGACTGCTGCGCGCCCCGGCAAGCAGGAAACCGAGGATGACCGTAAGAGTGAGGAAGAAGGTGGAGGAGATCAGCGCGCGGCTGCCGGAATCCCTGGGCCAGCGCTTCCGGGCGGTCGCCAGCAGCTGGGCCAGGAGCAGCAGCCAGCCGCAGCTCACGAGAACGGCACCCGCTGCCAGGGGAGCGGCTGCAAAGCCGGCCGCAAAGCCGCCTATCACCAGCACAGTGCCGGTGGCGAGCAGCGGGCCGGTCAGGTAACCGAGCCAGGGCCAGGCGAGCGTGGTGACGAACATGACCGCCGGCAGCTGCTGCAGCGTGCCGGCGAACACGAGTCCGACGAACAGAAGCGTGAACACGTGCACCAGGGCGACCAGACCCGGAGCCGCCACCGGCCCGAGCAGCAACCTGGCGTCAAGCAGCAGCCAGGTGCAGCCTGCCAGAAACCCAAGGGCTCCCACGAGCAGCAGGGCGATCGGCACGGCTGCAGGTGCGCCAGCCGCACCCAGACGCGGCGGGATCACGCTGCTAGGCCGCCTTGGTTATGCGCACGCGGGCGCTGCCGTCAGGTTGCTCCTCCACCTCATACGTGGCGCCCGAATCGAGCAGCTGCGGCAGAAGGTAGATGGGCACCCGGTCGTTGTGGATAACCAGCACGGCGCCGGGCGCCATGCCCTCCAGCATTTCCAGCGTACGGATCATGGGGTTGGGTGGTTCCAGCCCGCGGTTGTCAAGGAACTGTTCGCTCATCGCCCTAAAGCATTCACCCGCGAGTGCCGGCGCGCGATGACCCAGGTCATGGCGCCCCGGTTGGCTGGCTTGCGAGGCTGTAGCCGTGACCGCGACAGAAGCCACACCCAGGGAACGGCTCCTGAGCATGCGGGTAGCCGGCATCATTGACGCGCATCCGCAGGCACTCGGAATCCTGATCGACGGCGGCTTCACTCCGCTCGGAAACAAGGTGATGAGGCTGGCCATGGCCGGCACCGTGAACCTTGCCCAGGCTTTCAGGATCAGGGGTCTGGACGATTCAGCCGAAGAGTCGATAATTGCAAGGCTGCTTGAAATCGGCGTGCAGGAACAGGTGAGCTGAATGCCGCTGCTTGAACCGCTTGAAATGACCCGTTATTCGGAGCACGGCCCGGTGCCCAGGCCGCTCAGCATGGGCGACGGTCTCGCCATCATGCTGCTGTGCCTTCAGGACGGCCAGGAACTGGTCGCTCCTGCGGGCGACATGACCGAGACGGTGTTCACTGTGCTGGCTGGCTCGGGCTTCGTGCAGGAGGACGAGGAACGCTTTGTAGTGACCGCTGGTTCGGTGGTTCACATCCTGCCTGGCAGCCGCAAGGCACTGCTGGCCGCGGAAGGCACGTTCACCGTGCTGGGCATCCGCCGACTCAAAGGCAAGTCGTGACCCGGCCGCTCCGCCTGCCGCCCCTGCGGCCGGAGCTGATGTGGCTCGACACGCTCGCATGCTGGCAATGCGGCCTGTGTGAGGAAGTCGCGCCGGAAATATTCCGGGAGATTTTCAGGGTGCCGGTGAACGCCCAGACCCTGGAGGCTATGTCCGTTTGTCCCGCCGGCGCCATCCGCTGGCTGGAAGGAAAGGAAGAAGAATGAAACAGATAGACGTGCGCACCATCCTCCCCCGGGAACGGCACCCGCTGATTTTCCGGACGTTCGACGAGCTCGAGGCCGGCCAGTCATTCGAACTGGTGAACGACCACGACCCGAAACCGCTCTACTACCAGTTCCAGGCGGAACGCCCCGGCATCCTGGACTGGGAGTACCTGGAGGAGGGCCCTGACACCTGGCGGGTCCGCGTGGGCAAGACCGCCGCTCCGGCCTGAGCGGCTGACGCAACAAGTCGACCTCTCCTGCCCGGGGGTGTAAACACCCGGGCAGGTTCCATCATCCCTGACTGGTATCCGCCAGAAACTCCCGCCAGCTGGCTGGAAGCACTTCACCCACCTCCGCCATTTCGTCCCGCGCTGCCTCGTAAAACCTCTCCAGATGGCCGCCACCGCCGGCTGCGAGCGCCTGCAACCGCAACCGCAGGTGATCCCGGGAGTAGGGGTCCGCTTCCAACAGCAAGCCGCTCAACCGGATCGCCTCCGCCGGATCGGTGGCGAGCGCTGCCTCGGCACGGCCCGCCAGCTCCAGGTACAGCGAATCCCTGACCAGTCCCGTTGAATCCGCGTCCGTCAGGTACTGGCCGCGCCACAAAGCGGCTGGCCCGCCCTGCAGAAACTCTTCCGCGTCGCTTGAGCAGTCGCCCAGCGCGTAGCCGTCAGCGGTGGTGCGGATCAGCCCGGGCTGGAAGCCCTTGCGGAGGTTATGGACCAGAGCCTTCAGGCGGGTGCCTGCCTTGAGTTCGTCATCGGCGGGGTAAAGGCTGTCCAGGAGCGAAACGCGGGAGACCTCTGACCTGCCGGCGATCCGCGCCTCAAGCAGCAGTCCCAGCAGCGCCCGACGCTTGCCGCCCTGAAGCGCGTGTGCAACGCCGTCAACAACCAGCCTGGGTGAGCCCAGGAACTCCAGCCGCGTACTTCCACCGGGCGGGTCAGGCTGCCGGGCCGGCGCTAGCTCGCTGAAGAGGCGTAACGCGAGCCGTTCCCCGTTCCCCAGACCATGCTGCCTGAACCACGCCAGCCGCTGGCGGGCGCTCTCCGTGTCCCCCAGCAGGCGGTCAAGCTGCAGTCCCAGCTTGTGCCCGTAGACGTGCCAATCATGTTCGAATGCCAGGGTGATGGCTTGCCGCAACAGACCTTCAGCCAGGTCCGGCCGGCCAAGGCCCTGCTGCGCGCTGGCCAGGGCCGCCAGCACCTGGTACTCGGGCGTAGCGCTGAACGGTTCCAGCAACGTGCCGGCGCGTTCCGCCGATGTCAGAGCCTGCCCGAACCGGCCCAGCCTGGCCTGCACCAGTGAGAGCTGGCACAGCGCCTGACCCTGCTTCCGCGCATTCATGCCGCGGCTCGCTTCCTCTGCCGCCTGCGCATGCTTGAGCGCCAGCACCGTGCCGTACGGCGCGTCCCAGTCCAGGTAGAGCGCGCTCAACTCCACGTCACAACTGACCAGGTACACGGACGGCTCGCCGACGCCCAGGATGCTACGGGCCTCGAGCAGTCCCTCCTCCGCCCGTTCATGATTGCCCAGCTCATGCTCGATGCGGGCCAGTTTCACCAAGGTGCTGGCGTAGTGCCGGCTGCTGCCGACCTGGCGGTAAATCTGCAGCGCCTCCCGGACATCCGCATGCATCGCCTGCACCCGGTTGCTGGCCTCCAGGTACATCGAACGGTTGTAGAGGCAGGTTGCCACGAAGAGCGGCTCGTCACTCTGCCTGGCCGCGGCGAGAGCGGCATCCAGCAGGCGTCCCGCCTCCGCATCGTGCCGGTAGTAGCTGCACAGGCCGAGGACGCTCAGCAGGTGCGACCGTCTCAGGTGCGGCAGGTCGTCCGACAGCGCCGCAGTGGCCAGCTGCTCGGCTCGCCCATAAGCGCCGTCCACCATCAGCGCGAAGGAGATGTAGTAAGCGGTCTGGGGTTCCGGAGTCGCGCCGGCGGGTGCCAGCTCCCAGAGTTCGCGGATGCCCCGGTAATCACCTCTGGCGAAACGCAGGCCTATTCGCTGCTCCCACAGTGCTGTCTCGCCATCCTCGAGTCCCAGCTGGACCTTGTCGGCCTCTTCCTTATTGCCCTGTTCCGCGTGATAGGCGGCCAGCAGGTAAGCGGCGCCGGTCGCCTGGGGATCAGCGCTGACAACGCCTTCGAGTAGCCTGATTGCCTGCTCCCTGTCGCTGTTGGCCAGCACGCGGGCGGCCTCCAGTGCCAGTCGGTTGCGCTCCGCACCCGCCAGGAACCTGACTGCCTCGGCGCGCAGCCGGGCGGCCTGCAGTGGGTCACGGCTTGCGCCTGCCGCCTCCAGGAGCAACTGCAGGCTCTCAGGATCCTCGAGGCCTGCGTCGGCGACGAACCGGGCTGCCTGCACCGGCAGTTCCCGCAGGGCAGTAAGCGCGCGGCGAGCCAGCGATTTCCGTGCCTCGGCATCAAGCTGGCTGCGGGCGACTTCGCGGAACAGCGGGTGCGTGAACGCGCTGCCCAACATGATGCCCTGGCCCGCCAGGTCCCTGCTTGCAGCCGCGAACCGGGTGGGTTCCAGGCCAGAGGTTACCTGCAGGAGCTCCGGGTCCGCTTCCGGCGGCAGATATGCGCAGGCGTCAAGAAGCTGGCGACAGGCAGGGTCCTCCCGGGCGCCGGCAAGCAGCTGTCCCAGCAGGGCCTCCACAGTTGTTGGCAGGTAACCCGCCGCTGGCTCGCGCCAGCGCCACGACTGCCCGTCGCTGTAGAGCCAGCCGTGGCGGGTCAGGTGCCGCCAGTACTCGAGAGTGAACAGGGGGTTGCCGGCTGCTCTGCTGAACACCCAGGCAAGGGCGTCGGGCGGCAGGCTGGCGCCGGCCCGCTCGCACAGCAGGTGGTCGCTTTCGGCCGCGGAGAGCGGCAGTAGCTGCGAGCTGGCGAACGGCGTGCCAGGATCCTGCCTGCTGGTCACCAGCATGGCCACCCCCGGCAGTCCACTCACGTGCTGCGCCATCCTGCGGAGCAGTTCCAGCCGGTCAGGGGCCGCCTCGTGCAGATCCTCCACGTGCAGGACGAACGGTGCCAACCGGGCAAACAGGTTGCCGAAAGCAGTCAGCGTGCCTGCCGGACCCAACTCCTCGCCCGCAGCCAACCGCTCCAGGCTGCTGACCGACCACGCGGGCAGTCCCGCCGGCCGGGGCAGCTGCCGCACCAGCTGCTGTAGCGGCAGCGACGCCTTTACCGAGGTGCTGTCGCAATGAAGGGCGCCGAGCAACTCGCGGGCCGCATGGCTTTTGCCCACGCCCGGCTCGCCCCAGAGCGCCAGGGCGCTGCCGCGGTACCGACCCAGCACTGGCTGCAGCTGCGTCAGGAGGGACTGTCCCTGAATGTTGGCCACCTCCACCACCCCCCCGGCTAACGACTTGGGGTGACTATAGGGCTTTTGCCACGCGCCATCGCGATTTTGTAACCGGAAACTAACCGGCCCTGCCATATCTTCTCCCCAGGTGAAAAGGGGGTCTTATGAATGAACGTGCAGCTGCCCGGTCGCTGGTCCGGCGCCTCTACCTTCTGTGCATCCTGATACCGGTGCTTCTGCTGGCTGCCTGCGGCAAGCAGGCGACGCCACAGAACCCCGATGAACCTGAGCCCATCATTCCCGAAACCACCCGCGTGGCCGATGCAGCCACGCGGCAAGCACTGGTGTCGTTCGACCTGGACAGTGGCGAACTGCGCTTCTCCACAAGCTCCGGGCTGCTGGAGAGCCTGCAACCCGATGACGTCCTCGTCAGCCTCCCGAGCGACGCGGCACCGAACGGTTACCTGCGCAAGGTCAAATCGCTGCGTACCGAAGCCGGTCAGGTAATTGTCGAGACCACCCAGGCCAACCTGATTGACGCAATCCACCAGGGCAGTCTGGACGAGGAATTCGAGCTCGAGGCTGCCGACCTGGAGGAGGCAACGCCACTGGTGCAGGGCCTGTCAATCGGGCTCAACACGCAGGATGTGACCGCCGAACTGCCGTTCCGGCTCGAGTTCGACCAGACGCTCATCGACCTGGGCAGTGGCGAGGACCGGGCGACACTGCAAGTCAGCGGCAGCGTCGACTTCTCAGTCAGCGCCGGCGTGGGCCTGGAGATCAGCGGTTGCTGGGACCTGCCGCCCGTCTGCCTGGACCGGTTTGCCGCCTGGGTCGGTTTCGAACAGTCCTCTGAGCTGGATATTGCCGGCAACGTCGACGGCGCGATTGATGCGCAGCTGAAGATCGGCGAGCTCCGTTTCAGTGCCATCTGCTTCAGCATCGGACCGGTGCCGGTCTGCTTCGTGCCCACCGCCTACGTGCACCTTGGTGCCTCGGGCGAGGTAAGTCTGGAGTTCGAGTACGCGGTCAGGCAGGAGGCATCCGCCCGGCTGGGCGCGGAGTACAGGAGCGGCAGCTGGCGTTCCATCAGTCAGGACCCGGTGTTCACCACCACAACCACGAAGCCATTCACCGTGAATGCAGGCCTGTATGCGGAAGCCTGGCTGCAGGGCGAGGTCGGCATGATGCTCTACGGTATCGCCGGGCCGGTAATCGGCATGAAGCTCGGTGTCGGGCTGGGAGCCCGCATGGGTCGCGACCCGTTCTGGCGCCTGCAGGCGACCTTCGAGGGCCACTACGGTCTGGTGGTTGACCTGCCGGTGCTCGGCAGGCTGGTTGACCACAGCGATACCCTGTTCAGCCGCGATGCCGACGTCGCCGAATCAACCAACGCCGCCCCGGTGGTAAGAATCCTGCAACCAACCAACACCGTGCAGCTGGGCGACGAGTTCTATCTGTACTCGCAGGCCAACAACGGTGTGTGCAGCGGGGTCTACTGCGTGTTCGACCGCGAGGATGGCGACCTGCCCTTCACCCTCAGCTCCGATGTCGACGGCACCCTGTCGCCGACCGCACACATCTTTCCCACGCCCGGACTCAGGACCATCACGGTGTCCGCCCAGGACAGTCACGGGGCACAGGCAAGCGGCAGTTTCACGGTCGATGTGGTGAACTCACCGCCGACGGTCTTCGGTTATGCGCCTGCCGATACGGTGCAGGCAACCGTGCCGTTCTACATCAGCGCGTCCGCCACCGACCCGAACTCGGAGCTTTCCTGCTCAGCCTTGTCCTGGAGCGTCTCGGCCCCGGACACCGTCACTAACGCTGACCTGGATGAGCACATCTGCTACGCCGAAATCATCTTCAATGCCGAAGGGGAGCGCACTGTCACGCTGGTGGCAACCGATCCGCAGGGTGCCACCAGCACGCCCAAGACCTTCACACTCCTGGTCACTGCGCCACCTTTGAACG
This sequence comes from uncultured bacterium, assembly GCA_964393655.1. GTDB lineage: Bacteria > Deinococcota > Deinococci > Deinococcales > Trueperaceae > CALDPK01. The sequence goes on from CAYMUK010000014.1 coordinate 22,269, forward strand.
AGCCGCCCGTAATCACCGAACTGTTCCAGGTTCTGGGCTGTGTCGTGTACATGGAGCCTTGCGACGCGCCTGTTCCTGAAGGAGGCTACGCGTTCGGCGAGCTCACCCTGACTGTCAGGGCCGAGGATCCGGACGGAGTCACCTATTCCTTCTTCGCCGAGTGCCTGGAATGCGCGGACACCTCCCGGATCGACCTGGGTTCGAACACGATTGGCGACCTGGGCTTCATTCCCCCGGAACTCGCTCTCTGGCGTGTCGGCGTGACTGTCAGTGACGGCTTCAGTTCCATAACCATGGTCCGCACCGTCCGCTTCACGGTGCTGATACTGTGACGCGCCTCCATTTGCACCTTCTGGTTTTAGGCGGACTGCTCCTGGCCGCCTGCGCGAAAGAGCAGCCGGCGCCAACCGAAGGGTCCTTCACCATCACGGTTGAACCACCCGCCATCGAGTTGCGAGTCCATGAGACGGCAGATGTCCTGGTGGAAGTACTGCGTTCCGAAGGCTTCAGCGAAGCCGTGACGTTGTCGATCTTCGGCGATACCGCTGGCCTGGAGGTCGAGCCCGTCACCGTGGCCGGCGCGGCCGGCTCATTGCAGGTCACCGCCCTGGCCACGGCCGAACCGGGCGGGCGCGTGGTGATGGTGACCGCCACCAGCGGCGAGTCAGTCCGCTATGAACCGCTCTCCGTACTCGTGCTGCCTGGCGCGGCCGTTGCCGCCGAGGTGACCGTGACCGACGGTACCGGTACAGCCGTTGGCAGCGTCAGGCAGGGCGCGGGTACGCTGACCCTGACGGTCGCAGGCAGCAACCTTTCCCTGGCTGACGGTTTCAGTCTCGGTGAGATCCCACTGAGTGTGCTGCCCGGCAGTACGGACTCGCAGCTGCAGCTTGAAGCCACCGTTGACCATGGAGCCACACCTGGCACGTTCGATCTTGTGATCAGCTCGGGTGGCGAGGAGACGGTTTTGGCAGGCGTGCTGGCCGTCACTCCCATCAGCGTGGCCACAACCGGCTCGGACGCAGGAGGCCGCGGGACGACCGATTCTCCCTTCCGCACCCTGACCCACGCGCTTGCCCTTGCCGCTTCCGGCGACACCGTGAGCTTGGCATCCGGAACCTACTCGGCAGCGAGCGGCGAGGTCTGGCCCCTGGTCACGGGCGAGCCCAATGTTCCGGCCGGCGTCGTGCTCGTGGGCGAGGGCGCCACGCTGCTTGGCCCTGGCGCGGGCAGCAGTGTCGC
>CAYMUK010000015.1:0-22866 GCA_964393655.1 uncultured bacterium
TCCTGGCCAACCAGCTGGAGGCGCACGTCTACGCGCCGATGGTCCTGGGCAAGACAACCAACCTGCATCCGGTGACGGTGATCCTGTCCATCCTCATAGGCGTCGCCCTGTTCGGCATACTAGGCGCCTTCATCGCAATCCCCGTGGTGGCACTTGCCAAGGTCCTGCTCGAGGACTACCTCCTGAGCACCCCGGCATTCGCCAGCGGGCATGGCCCGGAGGACGAGCCTCTGGTCAGGACCCAGCGGCGCCTGTTCCGGCGGCGCTGACGGGCACATTGAATGGCTTACGGCCATGACAAGCCTGCGACATTAGGATAGGGAAGTGGAGCGCCGCGGGACAATGACACTGCTGCTCGTGGGCATAGCGCTTTTCGTGATGGCGCAGCTTGCCTGGTGGCTCCATTTCCAGAACTCCTATGTGGACCGCGTCAGCAGGGAAACAGTGCAGGGCTGGCAGCAGGATGCCGAGCTGGTCAACACGGTGCTGGCTGCCGGCGGCGACGTGACCGGGCTGCTGGCAGGCTACCCGCACCTGTCCTTTTCGGGTGGCACCGCGGTGGTCGACAGCGCCCACCAGGCGGAATTCCTGGCGCGACAGGAGCGGCGCCTCCGCATGTTCGCGTACGAGTGTGCCGGTTTCGTCGCCCTGATGCTGGTCGCCTTCACGCTCATGGGCCGGCGCCTGCGCGTGGAGCGGGAGCTCAAGCTGCAACAGCAGAACTTCCTGTCCGCTGCCAGCCACGAACTCAAGACGCCGATGAGCAGCATGCGCCTGCTTGTCGAAACCGCCCTCTACCGGCCGCTCCCGGCGGCCAAGCAACGTGAGTACCTGCAGCTGATGGAGGGTGAGCTTGCCCGCCTGGAGCAGCTGGCCGAAACCGTGCTTGCCAGCACCAGACTCGAGGCGGCCGGCTCTAGGGAACCAGTGCTTTTGCCCTGCGACCTGGGAACGGCGGTGGAGGAGTTCCTGGCCAGCCACCGCGGCGGCTTCGAGGCCCGCGGAGCGGTCATCAGTTTCGAACCGTCTGCAGTGCCACTGCCGGTGTCGCTGGACCAGGCCTCGCTGAAACTGATACTCGGGAACCTGGTGGACAACGCGATCAAGTACACGCCCGCCGTCACGAAACCCATCAGAATCGAGGTCGAGGGCCGCGGCCATCTTGTCCGGCTGTACGTGACCGACCAGGGCATGGGCATCCCCGCGAGCGTGGGCCAGAAGGTGTTCGAGCGTTTCTACCGCGTGGGATCCGAGATGGTGAGGACAGCTCCGGGTGTCGGCCTGGGCCTGCACCTGGTGCGGCTGAACACGGAGGCGATGAATGGCTGGATTCGCCATCAGCCCGGTCCCTCGGGAGTGGGCACCCGCTTCACCTTGTCGTTCCCGCGCAGGCTGCACGCGGCTGACGCGCGCACCCGGCAGCTGGATGCGGCAGGTGGCGCCTCATGACCCCCAGGGTGCTGGTGGTTGAGGACGAGCCCGTCCTGCGGGAAGTGCTGGTTGACAACCTGCTGGATGAGGGACTCGCGGTCGAATCCTGCGGCGACGGTCTGCAGGCCGTGCAGCTGTGGCCGGAGTCGCGCCCCGACCTGGTGGTGCTTGACGTCATGCTGCCCGGGATGGACGGCTTCGAACTGTGCGAACGCATGCGCCGCACCGGCGACACCACCCCGGTGCTGTTCCTGAGCGCCCGTGGCCAGCCCGAAGACCGCATCCGCGGGCTGAGCGCCGGCGGGGACGACTACCTGGTGAAGCCGTTCAACCTGACCGAGTTCCTGCTGCGGGTGAACAACATGCTGCGCCGCAAGGGCTGGAGCCCGGACAGCACCCTGCTCAGGTTCGGGGGACACACCGTGGATTTCCGCAGCTGGCGCGCGCACCTGAGTGATGGCAGCGAAGAGGAACTGGGCGAACGGGAGCATGGGATCCTCAGGTTGCTGGCCAGGCATGAAGGCGAGGTGGTGAGCCGCGAGCAGATCCTGGACGAGGTCTGGGGACGTGACGCCTGGCCCACCAGCCGCACAGTTGACAACGTGATGGTCCGCCTGCGGCGCATGTTCGAACCGGAGCCCGCCAATCCGGTGCACTTCCACACCATCTGGGGCGTGGGCTACCGCTTCACTTCCCTCGAGCCGCCAGCGGGTCAGGACTGAACCGGCAGGGAGCCTGAACTGCCGTATACTTACCGGCTGTGAAGGCGACCAGTGGCACCCTCGAGAAACTCGCTTACGGACGGCTGCTTGCGGCGGTTGCGGAGCGGACTGCCACGGCGTTCGGCCGCGAACTGGCACTGGCACTGACGCCCGAACTGGCGCCCCACGAGGTGGACCTGGCCTTCGCCCGCACCCAGGAGATCCTGAGCGGCAGCGACCTGGGGCTCGGCGGTCTGCGTGACATCAGGCCACTGCTGGACCAGGTGCATGGCGGCTCGGTCCTTGAAGGCAGCGAAATCCTGGAGATAGCCTGGACCCTGGACGCGGCCGGTGATCTCAAGCGCTCCCTGGCGGACGGCGCGCGGCCCGCACTTGCCGAAGTGGCAGCCGGCATGGGCAGCTTTGACGGTGCCCTGCGTCTGGTAAGGGAGCAGCTTGATTCCGATGGCCGCGTGCGCGATGACGCCACCCCGAAACTCCGCGAGATCAGGCGCAGGCTGAACCCGCTGCGCAACCGCATCCGCGAGCGGCTGCAGTCGATCCTGGAGAGCAGGAGCGACGCCATCCAGGACGCCCTCATAACCCAGCGACGCGACCGGTACGTGATCCCCGTGAAGGCGAGCTTCCAGTCGCAGGTGCCGGGCATAGTGCTCGACAGCAGCGACTCCGGTGCCACCGTGTTCGTGGAACCGCAGGCGGTTGTGGCGCTCAACAACGAACTCTCGATCCTGCAGCTTGAGGAGCGGGACGAAGTGAGGCGCATCCTGGTCGCCCTGGGACAGAGGCTCGCCTTCGAGCCGGCCCTGGAGCCGACCCTGGCCGCCATCGCGGTACTGGACCTGGCGCAGGCGAGCGCGGCACTGAGCCGCGACTGGCGCCTCGTGCGGCCCGTGTTCAGAGACGGCGCGATCTCACTCAGAGGACTCAGGCATCCCTTCGTCAAGGACTGCGTGCCCAACAGCGTGGAGCTCGACCGGGAGCTGCGGCTCCTGATTGTCACCGGGCCAAATGCCGGTGGTAAGACCGTGCTGATCAAGTCGCTCGGACTCGCCGCCCTGATGGCCAGCAGCGGACTCTTCGTGGCGGCCGGGCAGGGCACCACCCCACTTCTGCCCCGGTTCGGTTCCCTGCTTGTCGACATCGGCGACGAGCAGAGCATCGAGGCCAGCCTGAGCACCTACGCCGCCCACCTTGTGAACCTGAAACGGATCGCACTGGAATCGGCAGCTGACGTGCTGGTGCTCATTGATGAGCTGGGTTCCGGCACCGACCCGGCGGAGGGGGCCGCACTGTCGCAGGCCATCCTGGAGCAGGTGCTCGAGAATGGCTCACTCGGCCTTGTCACCACCCACCTGGCGCCGCTCAAGGTGTTCGCCAGCGAACGGGAAGGCGTGCTGAACGCCGCGATGCGCTTTGACGTGGAGCGGCTGCAGCCCACCTTCGAGCTGGTGCCCGGCCAGCCGGGCCGCAGTTACGCACTGGCCATCGCCCAGAGGCTCGGGCTTTCAGAACCACTGCTGGAGCGTGCCGCCGAGATCCTGGGTCCCGAAGGTGAACGACTCGAGGGCCTGCTGGAAACACTGGAAGCCCAGCGAGAACGGCTCGGGCAGCAGCTTGAGGAACTGGAAGCGGAGCGGGAACAGGCGCAGTCGGAGGCGGCAATCCTGCGGGAGCAGATCGACCGCCTGCGGCAGGGCGAGGAGCAGGTGATGGCGGAGGCTGCGCGCAAGGCGGACCAGCTGTTGCAGAGGACCATGCAGCAGGCGAAGGAGCTGAAGCGGACGGCCACCACCAAGCCGGATGCCCGCTCGGGCGCACTGCAGGAGATCCAGAAGCTGCGCCAGCAGGCACGCGAACAGGGCAGTCTGGGCAAGGAGCGCAAGCCGCCTATGGCGGCAACCCGGCGGGCAGCCAGCCTGGAACCGGGGGCCAGGGTGCACGTGGAAAGCTACGGGGCGAGCGGTCAGGTGGTCGAGCTCCGTGGCGACGACGTGGTTGTGCAGCTCGGGCTGCTGAAGGTCACGGTCAAGGCGCGTGACGTGAAGCTGCTCGAGCCGGAACGGGTGCGCAAGGCGCCCAGACCACTGGCGACCGGCAGCACCGGCCAGTTCGAGGTGGAGCTCAACATCCGCGGCGCCCGGGTGGAGGCCGGCCTGGAGGAGCTCGCGGATTTCCTGACGGAAGCCCATGCGCTCAGGCGCGAATCCGTGCGCATCCTGCACGGCAAGGGCACTGGGACCCTGCGCGACGCTGTCCGCCGTTACCTGAAGGACGACCGCAGGGTGGAGAGCTTTGCTGACGCGGTTCCCTACGAGGGCGGCCATGGGGTCACCGTGGCGAAGCTCAGGCTGTAGCGGGGGCCACCCGGCGCGCCGCGGGGTTCCCCGGGCGTTACCATCAGTCATGGCGAACGAAGAGAAGCAATATGTCATAGACGCGCTGGCCGAAGACTCCTGGCGCATGTTCCGCATCATCGGCGAGTTTGCCCAGGGCTTCGAGACGATGAGCGATGTGGGCAAGGCCGTGACCATCTTCGGTTCAGCGAGGCTGCGTGAGGACCACGAGTGGTACCGGCAGGCCGAGGACCTGGCAGCCGAGCTTTCACGGGCCGGGTACGCAATCCTCTCCGGCGGTGGCCCCGGCGTCATGGAAGCGGCCAACAAGGGTGCCAAGGAAGCGGGTGGCCGCAGCATAGGCCTCAACATCACACTGCCACACGAACAGGCGCCGAACACGTATCAGACCGACAGCGTGGGCTTCAAGTATTTCTTCGTGCGCAAGGTCATGCTCATGAAGTACTCGACAGCCTTCGTGGTGTTCCCTGGCGGCTTCGGCACAATCGACGAACTGTTCGAAGCGCTGACCCTCATCCAGACGAAGAAAATAATCCCGTTCCCCGTGTACCTGGTGGGCGTGGAGTACTGGCGGGGCCTCCTGCAATGGCTGCAGGGCACGCTCGTCCGACAAGGCACCATCCGCGAGAACGACCTCTACCTGTTCAAGGTCGTCGATGACCTGAGCGCGATACCGGACGAGATAGAGGAGTACTACCGCAGCGTCAACAAGGCGGGTTTCGAACTGCCTGAGTGACCTACTCGGTGAAGGGTGGCATGGCGGCCCGGCCGAAGACCTGGGCGGCCAGCGCGTAAATTTCCTCCGGCTCCAGGCCGGCACCCAGGTAGGTGGTGTCGCCGCGCCAGATTTCGACGTGCGGGTGCGGGTCATCCTCGGTCAGCTGTGCGGCCTCGAGCGTACCGGAGTTGCCGGTGGCTGCGATGGTTTGACCCTGGCTCACGGCACTGCCGGGTTGCACGGCGGGTTCGATCGCCGAGAGGTGAGCGTAGCGGGAGACAAAGCCACCCGGGTGGCTGATCCAGACCTGCATGCCCCGCAGCCTGTCCAGGTTCTCGGGCGGTGTGCCCAGGCTTGAGAGCGACTCGGCGATGACCGCGTCGTACTCCTCCTGGCTCATCTCCACGTAGTCGTGGTCCGCGCGCAGCACGATGCCGCCTGCGACAGCCTGGATGGGAGTGCCGTAGGTGATGGGCACGCTGACGGTGCCCTGGTAGAAGTCGAACCCTTCGTGCCGGCCATTACGGTACGCCCGCAGGGCGCCCGGCAGGTGCGAAGCACGCGAGCTGATGGTGGCACCGTCCACGGGAACCACATAGCCGCTGGGCCAGTCTGGATTGAAGTCCAGCCCGGCCAGTTCCTCGAGCCGGCCGAGCAGCCGCGTGCTGTTGATCACGGGGTTCCGCGCCGCCAGGTCCGCGGCGTTCTCGCCGGCTTCGTTCCTGACCGTAGGGTCGGCACCGGCGTTCAGGAGCAGCAGCACGCTGTCCGGTGAGCGGGAGTCGCGGGCTGCCACAAGCAGCGGGGTCTGGCCTGCGGCGTCCACTGCGTTCACGTCCGCGCCGGCCTGAAGCAGCAGGTCAATCGTGCCGCTGCCAGCCGAGGCTGAAGCAGCCAGCATCAGGGCGGTGGCGCCCTGGTCATTGCGGGTGTCGACAGGGGCCCCGGCTTCCAGTGCGGCCAGCAGGTCCTGCGTGTTGCCCTCTTGGGCAGCCTGCAGCAGATCGGGTATTTCCGGCTGGCGGCTCATGGCGCCCTGACCGAAGGGCAGGTCTATCAGGTCGAGCTGCCAGAGTGCGACAAGGGCGCCGGCAGCCAGCAGCAGGATTACGAGAATGGTTCTGAACATCATGCCAGCTTAGCGCCATGGCGAATCAGAATCATGATGAGGGGCCGAAGTGATAGCATCATTCGCTCATGCGCACGCCACTGGTCACGGAAACCCGCCAACTGCTGCTGCTCGCCGTGCCACTGGTGCTCGGTCAGCTGGCCCATTCAGGTGTCGGCTTCACCGACACGCTCATGGTCGGGCGCCTCGGCAGCCTGCCCCTGGCCGGCGTGGCGCTGGGAACCGCCGTCTATTTCTTCCTGTTCATATTCTGCTCGGGAGTGCTCTACTCGGTATCGCCTTCAGTGTCACAGGCGCACGGTGCGGGCGAAGACAAGGGCGTTCTCCTGGCAGCGCGGCAGGGTGTGTGGCTGGCCCTGTTCATGGCGCTGCCCCTTGCCGTCCTGCTCAATTTCACGCAGCCGCTGCTGCTGGCCACCGGGCAGGAACCTGAGGTGGCGAGGCTGGCGGCGGACTACCTGGGTACCATCTCCTGGGGCTTCGTACCCATGATCCTGACTGTCGCCCTGCGCGGTTTTCTGGAGGGGACGGGGGACACCAGGCCGCTGATGTTCATCCTGTTCCTGGGGCTGCTGGTGAAGATGTTGCTTAACAGCGTCCTGCTCACCGGCTGGGGGCCCTTCCCGGCTCTGGGCCTCAAGGGTGCGGCCCTCTCCAGTGCGTTCGTGTACCTGACCGAGTTCCTGGCCGCTGCGCTTTACATAACTCTCCGGCACAGGTCGCTCCACGTACTGAGTCGCTTGGGCCGGCCCCACAAGGCGATGCTGCGGGAACTGTTCAGGGTCGGGCTGCCCATCGGTGTCACGCTCGGCTTCGAATCCGGGCTGTTCACGGTGGCGGCGTTTGCCATGGGCGTGTTTGGCAGCTCGCAACTGGCCGCGCACCAGATCGCCATGGCTTCGTCCACAATGGCCTTCAATATCCCGCTGGCAATCGGGCTGGCCACCTCCGTGAGGGTCGGTCAGAACATCGGCCGGCTTGACCACCCGGGCGCGGGGCGTTCGGCTTTCACCGGGGTTTTCGTGGCTTTCCTGTTCATGTGCGTGACCGCGCTGGTCTTCTGGCTGCTGCCTCACCAGATCGTGGGACTGTACCTGGACCTGCAGAACCCGGGCAACCGGGAAGTCATCGCCTTCGCCACTTCCTTCATCGGCTTCGCCGCCATATTCCAGCTGGCTGATGGCGTGCAGGTGGCGGCCAGCGGAGCGCTGCGCGGTTACAAGGACACGACCGTGCCGATGTACATCTCGATGTTCTCGTACTGGGTGGTGGGTCTGGGCAGCGGGCTGCTGCTGGCGTTTCCCGCAGGACTTGGCGCCAGCGGCATCTGGCTCGGCCTGGTCCTGGGCCTGTTCGTCGCGGCGGCCCTGCTGGCCCTGCGTTTGCGCTGGCGCACCGGGCAACCGCTTTCCAGGCGGATAGTCGCCGGCTGACGCGCGGCAGCCCACCTGCTACAATCGTGGGCATGGAGCTGGAGGATCAACTGGTATGAACACCTACATCACGATTCTGATTAACGCAACGCTGGTGCTCGCTTTCCTGAGCGTCCTGGGCCTGGTCGGCGTCTTCTTCGGCCGGTTCCTGACGGGCACCGAAGCTGACTACACTGAACACTGAGCCTTGAAACTGCTGAGGCAGTACCTTCACGGCAAGGACCTGAATCTGGCGCAGGCGACTTCGTTCCTGCGCCTGGTTTTTGTGGTGCTGTTCATGTCGCAGCTGGTGCTGGCGATGCTGACGGGGATGGCGCTGCGCCTGGCCGTACCGGGCGCTGCAACCGGGGGCAACCCGCTGCTGGGCTGGGTCCTGGTGATCATCAGCCTGCCGCACCTGCCACTGGTTCTCTACCTGAGCAGCAGGGGGGTCAAGGCGCTTGACCGCGGGTCGTCGCTGTCGGCGACGCTGCTGGCCGGCGTGCTGCTGTCCACACCCGCCTGGTTCCTGTCACTTGCTCTGATCACCGGCCAGCCGCTGCTCCAGCTTGGCCTACTGCTTGCGATCCTGCTGCTGCAGTACGCCCTGGGGCTTTTCCTGGTGAACCGGTTCGCGCGCCTGGTCATTCCTGCCGCGGCGCCACCCGCTTAAGACTTCAGCTGCGGCGCAGCTCGGCGCTCGCGTCCACAAGCAGCGAGCTCATCTCCAGCGCCTTGCTGGTGCCAATGACCACGCAGTCGCTGGGATTGTCTGCCACCATCACGGGCACGCCGCTGATCCGCTGCAGGTACACATCCAGGTTGCGCAACTGCGAACCGCCGCCGGTCAGGACGATGCCGCGTTCAATCACGTCACTGATCAGTTCCGGTGGAGCCTGTTCCAGCACCTGCCGCACTGCCGTGCCGATCCTGTCCAGCGAACTGCCCAGGGCCTCAACCACCTGAGAACTGCGGACGGTCACCGATTTCGGCATGCCGTCTATCAGGTCGCGTCCCCGCACGTCCATCGCCAGGTCCTCCTCGCCCTCGAGCAGCAGTGCTGCGCCGACGGTGCGCTTGATCTCCTCGGCACTGCGGTCACCGATGAGGAGGTTGAAGCGGTTCCTGACGTGGCGGACGATCTCGTTGTCGAACGCGTTGCCGGCTATGCGCAGCGAATCCGAGACAACGATGCCGCCGAGACTGATGATGGCAATGTCGGTGGTGCCCCCGCCGATGTCAACGGTCATGGAGCCTACCGGCTGCAGGATGTCGATGCCGGCTCCGATTGCGCCAGCGACGACCTCCTCTATCAGGTAGGTCCGGCGTGCCCCGACCTCGGCGATGGCCTGGATGACCGCCCGCTTCTCGACAGTGGTGATGCCACTTGGTATGCACACCATGATGCTGGGCTTGAAGAAACGGGAAGGTCCTGTCAGTACCTTCCGGATGAAAGCCTGCAGGAGCTTCTCCGTGAGGGTGTAATCGGCTATCACGCCCTCGCTCATGGGGCGGACAGCGGTGATGTTGCCGGGCGTGCGCCCGAGCATCCGGTAGGCATCACTGCCCACTGCCTTGACCTCGGTGGTACCGTTCACGACCGCGATGACTGCGGGCTCGCGGAGCATGACGCCCTTGCCCTTCACATGAATCCTGACATTGGTGGTACCGAGATCGACGCCTATCACAGCTAGCAGTATACGCGCGCGGTGCGGCCGCCTGCGTCGCCACGGACGGTGCGAAGGGTATCTTGACGTCCATGGACGAGGCAGCGGTACGGGTGTCGGAACCCTACGGGATTTTCGCGCGGGTTTACGACCAGGTGATGGCGGATATCGACTACGACGAGTGGACCGAGTTCATCCTTACCGAGGTGACGATGAGGGGATTCACTGGTGGCAGAATCCTGGATCTGGCCTGCGGTACCGGCAACTCCGCGGCGCCGCTGCTGCAACGGGGTTTCGAAGTGACCGGGCTTGACGGGTCACCTTCGATGCTGGCGGTGGCACGTGAGAAGTTTCCGCACGCCGACTGGCTGCAGGGCGACCTGAAGGACTTCACGGTCCCGGCCCGGTTCAGCCTGGTGCAGAGCGTGTTCGACTCCCTGAACAACCTGCTGTCCGCCCAGGCCTTTCTCCAGATGGCCCGGCGCGTGCTCGAGCACCTGGAGCCCGGCGGTTTCTTCATGTTCGATATCAACACCAGCCACGGCCTGGAGGACCTGTGGGAGGGCGGCAGTGTGCAGGGGTGGCTCGGCAGCGACTGGTACGGCTGGACGCATACATGGGATCCCGAGAGCCGCCTGGCCACCGTGGAGGCGGGCTTCCTGATCGGCGGCGAGAGCTGGCAGGAGACCCACACGGAGCGCGCCTTCGATCAGCCTGAATTGTTGGCCCTGCTGGAGGAAGCGGGTTTCGTGCAGACGGAGATTATCGAGGAGCCGTGGGGTGAACCGGCGGAGCCGGCTGCACCGCGCGTATGGGTGGTTACGCGCAGGCCGGACGGTTAACGCAGGGGCCGCTGGCGCCATATCGGATCCAGCGCCCCTTCCAGCCGCTTGAGCATCGCGCGGTTCTGATTGCTTATCTCGCGCCGCCTGGGCTGGGGCTCGTAGTCGGCCGGGCTGTCCAGGGCGCGCTCGGGCAGCGAGCTACCGTGATGTTGCCACTGTTCCCGCCAGGAGGGTGGCAGTGTGCCTGGCAGCTGGCGACCTGTCATCAGAGCCCACAGGCCCGCCCAGGCGCGGGGCACCGTGCGGTAGGCGTCGTAACCGCCCCCGCCGGTCGCCACGATGCGCCCGTCGCAGTACTCGTCCGCCAGCTCGATGACCCGTTCCCAGGCGCGTAGCATCCCCGGCAGCGTGAGCGCAAGGTCCGCCAGTGGATCCAGGCGGTGGCTGTCCGCACCGCCCTGCAGGACTATCAGGTCCGGCTGGAACCATGCCAGCGCCCGCGGCACGACTGCCTCGAACACCTCAAGGTAACTTTCGTCCTCCGTGAACGGTTCCAGCGGAGCGTTCACGCTGCAGCCGCGGCCGTCGCCACGTCCCAGTTCGTAGGTGTGGCCGCTGCCGGGGAACAGGTAGCGGCCGGACTCATGCATGCTCAAAGTCAGGACGTCACCGCGCCCCAGGAAAATCTCCTGGGTACCGTCGCCATGGTGGGCGTCCAGGTCGATGCACGCGATGCGGCAGCCGTGCACCCGGGTCGCCTGTTCAATGGCGACGGCAAGGTCGTTGTAGACGCAGAAACCTGCGGCGCGGGCCGGGTGGGCGTGGTGCAGGCCGCCGGACAGGTTCAGGGCACGGTCCGCCTGGCCGCTGGCCACCAGTTCCACGGCAGTCGTGGTGGCGGCGCAAACGCCCGCGATCGCCTGGTGCATGCCGGGAAATATCGGGTTGTCACCGGTACCGAGGCCGTGCGCGTAGCTGTCCTCGCGCTCGCGACCGGCGGAAACGTCACGCACAAGATCCAGGTAGTGCGGCTCGTGCACCCGCGCCAGGGCGTCAGCTGGAAGCGGCCCGGGGGGGACGCGCTCAGCGGGCCCGAAGAGACCACAGGCCTCAAGGAGCGATTCCGTGAGCTGCGCCCTGACAGGCTTGAACGGGTGGTCGGGCGCCAGCTCGAAGGCGCTGAGCTCCGGTGAAGTGATGAAGCGGTACTCAGGCATTCCGGCTCAGGAACCGCCCGGCCAGGGCACGTGGTAGCCCTCCTGCCGAAGTTCAGCGGCCAGGCTGTGGCCACTTATGGTCTCCACGCGAAGCACGAAGGTGAGGCTGTCCTCGAGCCGTTCGCTGGTGAAGACGCTGCTGACGTTGTGACCGCGCTTCGCGATGCGTTCCAGCAGCTGGGCCAGCGCCCCCGGCCGGTTGGGCACCTCGATCTCCAGGCGGGAACTGGAACGGTTGACACCGGTCATGGCCACCAGTGCATCCAGGAAGTCGATGGCCGTGACTATGCCCACCAGTTCGTCGCCTTCCAGTACCGGCATGGCGCCGATCTTGTGTTCGCGCAGCACCCTGGCGCTCTCCTCGATCGGGTCGCGGGGATGGGCGCTCAAGACATCATGGATCATTATCTGCCGTACCGGGCTTGCCATGGTGACGCCTTCGGGTGCGCCCGGATAGGAACTGCCGACCACGCGGATGTCGCGGTCGGAGACAATCCCCACCAGCCGCTCACCGTCCCCGATGAGGCCGGTGGAACCCGGGTTGGCTTCCATGATCGGGAAATGCCGGATGTTGCGCTGCTCCATCAGTGTGTGGACGTCGGCGATGGGCATCTCCGGGGAGATGGCCACGACCTTGCGGGTCATGATGTCCTGGACGAGCATGGGTCCTAAACCTCCGTCAGCCTTGTCTCAGGCGCTGGCGTGGTGCCGGCCACCTGCACGAAGACGATCGAATTCTGTCCTGAGGGTGGCGGGTGCGTGCCTTCCGATGCGGGCCATCAGGGCGTTGGCCGGACTGGAGCGAACCTCCGGATCGGTCGTGGTGAAGCGCTCGAAACCGGCTCCCTCATATATCCTCTCCAGGAGGCGCCTGTAAGCCAGGTCGCCCAGTCCCGAGCGCTGCAGGTCGTAGTGCCAGACATACATCGTTGCGAAGACAATCGTAGCATCAAACCTGCCGTTTCCGAAGCTGGTTTCAAGCAGCTGTTCAGCCAGCTTCATGCCCCTCCAGGCAGGCGCGACCTCGACTGCCCCAAGTTCAATCAGGCGTCCGGTGCGGTCCCGGCTCCACAGCTCGGGTGGTGTCGGCGGATGAAAACTGGCGTAGGCCACCAGTGTCGCGTCAACCACCGCAGTGCTGACGCAGCAGTCCGAATCCGCTGCCATGTCGGCCAGTGCCTGGAACTGCAGGTGCGGCGGGCGGAAGGTGTCCAGTCCGGGGTCAGGTTCCACGTTTCGGAACAGGTCGCTGCCGCTGCAGGCGCTGACGGTCGGGGCGGCTCGCACCCTGCTACGCTCAGGTCTCCCGCTGCACGGCCTGCCAGCTGGCCAGCAGCGCGTCAGGCAGGCGTATCTCGCTCGTGAGTTCCAGGTTCAGCGTGCCGCCAGGAATCACATCCGCCGGCAGCGGCGGGAGTTGCGCGTCGGCGATTTCCTCGACGGCTGACCCGAAGGTGCGGATGAGCGACTCCTGGAAGTCCTTAAGGTCCCGGCAGGCGAGGCCGGACTGCAGTGCAGCGATCGCCTGCTCCTGGTCGCCCAGGCCGATGCTGGCGCGTATCCGCAGGGCGGTTGCCCAGGCGCGCAGACTGCGGTCACTGCGTTCCTCCTTGCTTGCCAGGCTCGCCAGTTCACTTTCAATGTGCTCCACGCAGCTGAGCGCAGCCCGGTACTCCCTGTTGCGCAGCAGTGCCATGGCCAGGTAAGCCTCGCATTGTGCCCGGTCGAAGGGACTGGTGGCAAGCTCGAGTGCCCGGCGCGCCTGCAGCGCGGCGCAGGCGGGTTTGACGGCCAGCAGGCTTGCCAGGAGCAGGCCGTCGCGGTGGACCATCCGGCCTTGAGCCCTGGTCCCTTCCAGGATTCCGCCCAGCAGGCTCCTGGCGTGCTCCATGTCAGCCAGGTCAACTGCCTCGCTGGCGGTGCGGGCGAACGGGAAGCGGAAAGGCTGGAGCGTGCCGCGGCACCAGTGGGCCAGCGCCAGGTACAGGGTGCTGCGGGTCATCCGGCCGGTTGTGTCGACCGAGAACGTGCGACCGTACAGGCTGAAGATCCGCAGGTTGTCGGTCAGCAGGAAGATGGCCCGCTGGAACTCGCCTGCAGCCAGCAGTACCAGCGCGTGGTCTTCGTTGCTCCGGGCCAGCCAGAAGTCACGTTCCAGCAGGCCGCCGGGCAGTTCGCTCAGCAGACGGCTGCCCTCCAGGCTCTCCTGTTCCAGAATCGCGCGGGCCGCACTGAAGTCCCGGTTGGCGGCAGTGAAGTCGCCCAGCAATCCGTGGAGCATGCCGCGCCTGGAGAGGAAACGGGTCTGCTCCGAGATCAGTGCCTCGCTGCGTCTCGCCAGCTCCACTGCCGTGTCGAGCTGCCTGAGCGCTGCGTCATAACGGCCGAGGCGGAGCAGCACGTCGCCAAGCTGGTAGGCCACGCGGGCCTCGATGAGGTCGTCGCCGGGCTCGACCTTCGAGAATTCCTCAAGTGCCAGTTCCATGTTGCCCTGGTCCTTGGCCACCAGGCCAGCGGAGATTGCGACTTTCGCGTGTAGCAGGCGCCCGTTGGCCCCGTCCTGCAGCACCTGCGGCAGCAGCGGCCGGGCGACTTCGCCCACCAGCCTGGCGGCCTCGTCCAGCTGGCCGCGCCAGCGGGCGATGCCGGCGCGAACTACTGCCGCTTCAGCATTCAGCAGGGCCGAGCCGGTGGCCGGCCAGTCCGACAGCAGATTCTCGGCCAGCTCGAACTGGCCACGGAGCGCGGCGCCTTCCGCCCGCTTCAGCGCAGTCCAGGTGCGCACCGTCACGTTACCGGACTTGCCCAGGGGTTCCAGTGCTTCCAGCACGTCGGGATGGTTGTAGGACCCGAGTTTCACGTAGTGTGTGGCCACCCGGAGTGCTATGCCGTCGAAGGTGCTGCCGGCGTCCAGTTCCTGGCGGGCTGCGGACCAGATCTGCTGCAGCAGGCTCTGCGGCACGCTGCTCGTCCGCATCCAGGCGTCAAGGCTCTGCCACTCCCTGCCCTCAAATAGATGGTGGATGTAGCGGACGGCCTCCTCGGAGCGCGGATCTGCGTGCGCCGCTTCTCCGTACCAGGCTGCGGCCTGACTGTTCAGCTGGCGGAAGTCCTGCAGTCGGTGCTGCCTTAGGTGCCGCCTCAGGCTGCGCGCCAGTTGCCGGGAGAACGGCCGGTAATGTCCAGCGCGCGCAGGGACGGGGTCAAGGAACGCGAGTTCCAGATTGCCCGGTTCCGCGCCCGCATCGTTCCGCAGTGCTGCCAGCAGCGCGGCGGGGAAGGAGGGGAACTCGGCGGGCGAGATGACCGCAAGCGTGGTCAGGAACTCGCGCAGGGAAGGGTCGGTGGCGCTGTCCACCAGACGCACCAGCTGTTCCAGATGAGGTGCCAGGCTGCCCAGGGTCGGCAGCGGTTCCCGGAGCTCCGCCAGCAGCGTCAGGGTCCTGAGTTCCTCGAATGAGCGGCCGGACCGCTGGACCAGGGCCTCATGCTGGGCGGTACCCAGGTGCGGCAGTCTGGCCCTGACGAAGCGACGGGCCTCGTTGGCGGTGGGCTGGTTCAGTTTGACCGGCGGGCCGAAGGTGTCCGTGTCACCGCTGCGGCGGGGTGGTGCGTCAGTCATGCTTACCAGCAGGCTCAGGCCGGAAAGGCGGCTCAGAGGTTCTATAAGCGCATGCCAGAGCCACTCGCCGGCGCGTACCCTGGGCACGTCCGGCGTGTTGAGCCTGAGCGGCACACCACCCAGATCCTCGGTTACGGCCACGTGCTGCGAGACATGCAGCAGTATCACCAGGGGTTCGAGGTGCAGACGGACAGCGTCGAAGAGCACCCGGGCCACGTCGGCCTGGGCGTCAGCCTGGACTGCGAAGGCTCCGGAGGCTCCCACGCGGATGAGCCTTGTCTCCAGAGCGGAGTGTTCCACGCCCAGAAGCCGCGCCATGCGGGTGAGTGAGCTGACCAGGTCGGTTGAGTTGAACTCCAGCCGCAGGATCCGGCCGCTGCATTCAGGCATGATCTCCAGTGCCTGCTGGATCGTGTCGGTCAGCAGCGTCTTGCCTGAACCCGGCTTGCCGGTGAGCAGCAGCCTGGGCGCCGCCCCGCTGCGGATGCCGCTCACGAACTTCCTGTAGGCCTGCATCTTCTCCCGACCCAGGAGCTGCATGACCTCGGTTTCGACTCCCGCCGCCGGCGAGAGCAGCGCCTCAAGCTCCGGTGCCTGCAGCCGTTCGCGGCCGGTGGACTGCCACAGTTCGTCCAGGATTGCGAAGAGGGCGCGCTTGTCCTCAAGCTTGCCCTTGTCCCTGTAGATGATGTTGCGCACCACGTTGGGGTTGGCGTTCCTGAGTTCCATTTGCCTGCGCAGCCAGTTGATGCTGCCCAGGGTGCCGTGGTCATCGCGCCGGTTGCCGCTCGCGTGCCGCACATCCTCGAATATCTGGCGCCAGGGGCTACCGGGTTCGGTCGTTGGCCTATCGGACATCGCCGATATTGTAACCAGCATGAGGTATACAGGTACAACGCTTCAGGGCACCAGCGTGCATAAAGTGGCCGAAGCAACTTAAGATAAACCATGCAAGCGCAATCCAGATGGCAGATCCTCCACGCCGAAGTCGTCTACAACGGCATCGGCACACCCAGGCAGAATGGAGCCGTGGTGGTGGAGGAAATGGCGGGTAAACGCATCATCGTCGACATTACCGACCTGGAATCCGCCAGCCGCCACTACCCGGAGGCAGAACGGATCGATGCCGGGTTCGCCATCTCACCCAGACCAGTCAATGCGCATACCCACCTTGACCTGAGTGACATGCCGCTCGTTCAGGACCGCTACGAGGTTTTCATCCCCACGGTCATCGCGTTCGCGGCAGGTGGCGGCCGTACCCTTGACGCCGCCGTTCGCGGTGCAGGCGAGGTGATTGAAAGTGGCGTGCGGCAGATAGGCGACATCGTCACGAGGCCGGAGGTTCTTCGCTTCCTGCTCTCGAATGAGGAGCTTTCGGGCGTGGCCTACTGGGAGGTCATCGGGATGGATCCTGCTGCCACCGACCGGCAGCTTCGCGAGACTGAGGCGCTGATTCTTGAGCACCTGCCACTCCAGCGCCAGGGCGGAGTCCGCCTGGGACTCACGCCACACACTCCGCATACGGTGAACGACGATCTGATGCGGGGACTGGTCGCCATGGCCAGGCACTACTCGTTGCCGCTGCAGATACATGTGGAGGAGAGCCCTCTCGAGACGCCGATGTTCCTGCACGGTGGAGGCGAGCTGGCGGAAGTCAGAAGGCGGTTCGATCCGGACTGGCAGCCACCCGGTGTGACGCCGGTGGCCCACCTTGAGAACCTGGGGGTGCTCGAGGCCAGGCCGACCCTGATTCACATGGTCAACGCCAGCGAGGCCGACATAAGGACGGTCCACAAGTACGGCTGCAGCGTGGTGCACTGCCCCAGGTCCAATGATCTGCTGCGCTGCGGACGGTTCCCCTGGGAGACGTATGCCCGCCTGGGTGTGTCTGTTGCACTCGGCACTGACTCGCGGGGTTCGAGTCCGTCTCTGTCGGTTGTCGAGGAGGTTGCCTACGCCCGCCGGCTGCACGGTGACCGTGCGAGTCCCCTGTCACTCGTGCGCGCGGCGGTGAAGGGCGGCCACCAGGTGCTGGGCAGCCGTCCGCCCATGTTCAGGCGGGGTGATGATGCTTCGGTCCTGCACGTCTGGGCGGGCGCCTGAAGAACAACACGTGCCCCTTCCAGGCAGTAGATTGAAGCCAGGAGGAACCGATGTCTGAAAGCACATTGACCATAACTGATGACAACTTCAGCCAGGAAACCGAGAGTGGCCTGACCCTGGTGGACTTCTGGGCGCCCTGGTGCGGTCCGTGCCGGCTGGTCAGCCCGGTCATCGAGGAACTCGCAGGAGACTACGGTGGCCGCATGAAGGTGGGCAAACTGAACGTCGACGAGAACCTGAAGACTTCGGAGAAATTCCGCGTCATGTCGATCCCCACCGTC
Organism: uncultured bacterium; assembly: GCA_964393655.1. GTDB lineage: Bacteria > Deinococcota > Deinococci > Deinococcales > Trueperaceae > CALDPK01. Next base: position 17,442 of record CAYMUK010000015.1, read on the forward strand.
ATCCTCTTCAAGGACGGCGAGGCGGTTGAGGTCATGATTGGCGCCCAGCCGAAGTCCGCCTACCAGGCGCGAATCGAGAGGCATCTGGCTGCCTGAGCGAAATCACTCAGGCTCACAGAACGTAAGTCTGCCCGCGGGAACCTCGGTTCCCGCGGGCAGATTCCTTAATGGGCCGTGCTGTCAGTTACCAGTCAGCCTGCAGTACGTAGCGGGTGTAGAGAGTGTCGCCCCGGCGCTCCTGGTGGCCCCGCAGCTCGCCCGTGCGGTCCGCGACCACGCCTATCGCCTGTGGAATCAGGTCGAACAGGTCGAGCATCTGGCTGAACGAAGGAACCTGGGCGGTTTCCTCCGCCTCTTCCTCTTCGGCAGCGGCCTCGTTCTCTACGATCAAGCTCAAGGTGAACTCGCCCGAAACGTCCCAGCTCCAGGACGTTGCGCGCGCCAGGTAGGTCACGTCCGGCTGCGCCACGTAATCAATCTGCGAGTCGGTGCTCACGTACCAGTCGTAGTCGTCGTTGTAGGCGACCTGGTTGCCGGACTCCAGCTCGTAGAGCTGGAGCAGCGTGTCGAATTCTGCGGATTCCATGATCACACTGAAACTGTCCCCGGCGCTCAGGCCCTGCAGTTCGAAGTAGACGGCGCTCTCCTCGGTATCGAAAACCTCTAGTTCCGACGTGGCAGTGCCACCGACTGTGAGCGGGGAGGCGACGATACTGCTCAGGTCAAGCGAACCGTAGACAGCGCCGTCGCTCCAGTCCTGGCTGGTGTAGTCCCACTCATCCCAGTCCGGGCTTGACGCCTCTTCAAGGGCAATCATGCGCGTGGTCCACGCTACCGGCTGGACCAGGTTGCTTACCAGGTCCCTGAAGGAAGCGAGTTCTGCCCCCGCATCCAGCCAGGTGACCTGGGTGAGGTCGGCTCCGGCCGGACCTCCGGGCCACGTGCTGGCTGCATCGCCGTCCAGGAACTGGTCGATTCCCTGATGGAGGCTGCCGGCCGGCATGCCCAGGACCAGGTAGCTTCCCAGCGTGGCCGCTGCGAAGTCTCCCGTGGGACCCATGCGAATCCGCGTGTAGTCGACTCCGCGGTAGGATTCCTGGCGCACGTCAACGCCTATCTCGAACGCCTCGTCCATGTCGAGCTCACCGAATGCCGCAGCCAGGTCGAGCAGCTCGAGGAAGCCCTGTTCCGCGGCAGCCGGGTCCCGGGTGCCTATCAGAGCCAGCTGCGCCGGTCCGCGGACCAGGCTTGCGACGCCGGCAGTGGCGGTCTCCAGGTGGACCACGTGAACGTCGTTGCCGATCCAGTCAAGCAGTGCGGTGTCCAGGTCGACGTCGACCTCAGCCAGCAGGTCCCTTAAGTCCAGGTCCTCGCCCAACATGGGAGCCACGCGGTCCAGCCAACCCTGCAGGTAGTCCACGAAGCCCTGTGCATTGACGACCTGTGAGGCTACCGCCACTGCTCCGGCAGGCACTATCGGAGTTTCGGGCAGGCCGAGTCCGCGTGAGAGGAGCAGGTCGATAAGTTCCGTGTCGCCTCCCTCAGGGTCAGGCAGGAGCAGATTCTCGTAGACCAGTTCGCCGTCCAGCAGACTGAGGCTGCCGACACTGCCGCCAGCACTCCGGAAGGAGGCTGCCAGCTGGTTGGCCAGCTCCGGTGCCCCCAGGCTCGGGCCGAAGGCCTCCACCAGGTCTGCTATGACGGAGTAGTCAAGGAACCAGTCCATCCCGTTCCCGCCGCGGCCCAGCGCCGCCCATTCCCCGTACAGCCGGCTGTCGGCGAGTGACGGCTCATCGCTGCCGTTCTGGAGCCTGATCACGTAGCGCAACTGGTCCACGCTCGTGCTCAGTGCGAACACACCGTCAACGTTGCTGAAAGCGAAGTTGATGTCGAAGTCGTCTGTCACCTGCCAGAACTGGGTGCCGTCCTGGTCCAGGCTGGTGAATTCCAGATCGGCCAGCGCCTCCGAGCAGTCCATGAGCGCTGCAACGGCATCAGCGTAGAGCTCATCGTGTTCCTGGCCGAGCTCCGCCAGCAGGGTGAACGCGGGCATGGGATTGAAGGGCGAGAATCCGATGCTCGCCAGCATGTTGGCCTGTGAGGGATGATCCGCGTCAGGGCTGAGAAGTTCCTGAAGTTCGGGGCAGAACTCCAGTTCCCCGGCTGCCCCTGACATGGATTCTCCGGTTATGAGTCCCCGCAGGAACTCCAGTGCTTCGTCGGCACCCGAAGATTCAGCGAGCTGGCTGATGGTGGCCAGCCCCGACTCCCAGTCAAGTGCGGCAAGGTCCTCCCGCAGTGCCTCAGCGGTCTCCGTTTCCTGCCAGAGGCCGATGGCCAGCAGGCTGCCCGCGGGAGTGGCGCTGGCCAGATCCTGGGCCAGGACCGTACCGGACAGGCAGGTCAGCAGAAATGTCAGCAGCAGGCCCATTCTGATGGGGTTCGCGCGTTGCTTGGTGGTGTGCGGCATTCGTTCCTCCTAGGGATTCTGTTGAACGCCACATCATATTGCCACAGGCGTTCCCCTGGCGTTCCATCCGTGGGTGTCGTGGCGGGTCACTCCGGCAGGATTCACCAGCCAGTAGACACCCGGCAGTGCATCGTCCGTCACGCGTATCTCGAATGACTCACCAGGGAAGGACTCCATCATGAAGGCCACACCGCGCGGCAGGTCGGTCAGGTCGATAAGTACGTTGCTTGTGTAGGAGCCACCCTGGAGGAAGCCGGCCTCCATGCGGTGCCAGATAACCTTGGCGGTCTGGAGCGCCTGCTCCTCGCCGGCCGACTGCGCAACGGCGAAATCCGGACCGGCGTCGAGTTGCCTGGCGCCGGGGGCGCAGGCCACCAGTATGGTCAGCAACAGGATTGCGGCCAGTGATGCCCATCTGTTCAGGTTGTTCATGAAGCTATCATCTCAGAGAAAAGTGAGAGCAAAGGCAGCGCGGTTCTCATTCTGAAAGTGGTGCCAGCCCCAACCGCAACAGGTAGCGCTGGACACCGTTCTTGCGCTGGTAACGCAAGAGAAGTTCGAAGAGCTCGCGTTGCAGTTCCTTCGCATCCTCGAAGTCCAGATAGAGACCGTCCCGCCAGGCGGCCAGGACTGCCGGCTGCTCCGCGGAGAGGCTTGTCCAGTTGCGTTCCGGTGAAACCGCCATCTGGAACTGCAGCCTGCCGCGCGGGTCACGGTAAACCCGGGTGCCCCAGGTACCGACCTGCTGCTCGCGGGCCGTTACCACCGCACGGCGCAACCTGTTTTCCCAGTAGCTGTCGCGCTGGGCAAGGCCCGCCTCCAGGCTCTCCGCGCTGGTGGTGTCGAACGGGATGAACCACGCGTCAGCAGTCGTCCGGTACTTGCGCACGGGCCTTCCGGCCCTGCGGACTGATTCCACAACCTTCAGCAGTCCGAGTTTTTCCCACCGTCTCACGCGGGCAAGCATGGTGTTCGGCTTGATTCCCGTCAGCCTTGCGGCCTGACTGATGCTTGATTCGCGGCCGAGGAAAGGCTCCAGCTGCCGCAGCACCGCGGGGTTGGTGAGCAGGTCGGCAAGCGTGGAATCCCGCACGACAGCCATCGTGCCCGCAGCCGGCCCTTCGTCCCAATGTGAAATCTCATCTTTCATATCATGTAGCATAGCGACACAATCCGGATGAGCTGGTGCCGCCTGTGACACCCCATGGCGGCACCATCAGAATGCGCCCTGACCGGTGCGAATCCAACACGGATCTTAGGAGAGTCGGAACGTGGCACAAGAGAAAAGCAAGGATACCTTCGGAACGAGACGAGTCCTGGACACGGGATCAGGCAAGGCCTACTACTACAGCCTCCATGCACTGGAGGAGGCGGGAATGACGAAGCTGGACAGGCTGCCCTTCTCGATCAAGGTCCTGCTCGAATCGCTCCTGCGCAACGAGGACGGCTTCCAGATCGGCGAGGCTGACATCCGTCAGATGGCCAACTACAATCCGGCAGCTCCGGAGCAGACGGAATTCCCCTTCAAGCCCGCGCGTGTCATCCTGCAGGATTTCACGGGTGTTCCCAGCGTCGTAGACCTGGCCGCCCTGCGCAGCGCGATGGAGCGCCTGGGAGGCGACCCGGCACTCATCAATCCGCAGGTTCCTGTCGACCTGGTGATTGACCACTCCGTGCAGGTGGACGAGTACGACTCGCCGCTGGCGCTGTTCCGCAACGCGGAGATCGAGTTCGACAGAAACCGCGAACGCTATGAGTTCCTGCGCTGGGGGCAGCAGGCCTTTGAGAACTTCGGAGTGGTGCCACCCGCGTCCGGCATCGTCCACCAGGTGAACCTGGAATACCTGGCGAAGGGTGTGCAGCTGAGCGAGCGCGAAGGACTCGAGCTTGAGGTCATCTATCCCGACTCGCTCGTCGGCACCGACTCGCACACCACCATGATCAACGGCATCGGCGTGGTCGGCTGGGGCGTCGGTGGCATCGAGGCTGAAGCCGTGATGCTCAACCAGCCCATCTATATGCTGGTGCCCCAGGTCGTGGGCGTCAGGATCACCGGCCGGCTGCCCGAGGGGAGCACGGCAACGGACCTGGCACTGACCGTCACCGAGATGCTGCGCCGCCGCGGCGTCGTCGACAAATTCGTGGAGTTCTTCGGACCCGGACTGTCCGCAATGACAATCCCGGATCGCGCCACCATCGCCAACATGGCTCCCGAGTACGGCGCCACCATGGGCTTCTTCCCGGTGGACGCCGAGACGCTCCGCTTCCTGCGCCAGACCGGCAGGCTGCCCGATGAGATCGAGGCCGTGGAGAAGTACATGAAGGCACAGGGCATGTTCCGCACCGACGACATGCCGGACCCCGAGTTCCAGGAAGTCCTGGAACTGGACCTGAACACCATCAAGCCCAGTGTCGCCGGGCCCAAGCGCCCACAGGACCGCATCATCCTGGCGGACGTCAAGGAGAGCTTCGCCGAGGCACTGGCCAAGCCTGTCGATCTTAGGGGTTTCCACCTGAGTGACGAGCACATGGAGGCCAGCGCCCGCCTGGAGCTGAACGGTGAAGCGCATGACCTGACCCACGGCGACGTGGTCATCGCCGCCATCACCTCCTGCACGAACACAAGCAACCCGTCAGTGATGCTGGCCGCGGGCATCCTGGCCCGCAAGGCGGTCCTGGCGGGACTGAGCGTCCCGCGCTACGTCAAGACCAGCCTGGCCCCGGGGTCCAAGGTCGTCACCGAGTACCTGCGCGAGGCCGGTCTCACCGAGTACCTGGAGCAACTGGGCTTCTTCACCGTCGGTTACGGCTGCACGACCTGCATAGGCAACTCGGGACCACTTGCGGAACCCGTAGTGAACGCCATCAACGAGGGCGAACTGGTGGCGGCCAGCGTGCTTTCTGGCAACCGCAACTTCGAGGGCCGCATCAACCCGCACGTGAAGGCCAACTATC
>CAYMUK010000016.1:0-17563 GCA_964393655.1 uncultured bacterium
GAATCTCGCCCATGATTCCGCGCGGCATGAAGATGATGACGAACACTATGAGTGCGCCGTAGATGAGCAGGTTCGCGTCGGCAAAGACGTTGCGGAACAGTTCCGCTGCCAGCGTCACCAGAATGGCCCCCACCAGCGGGCCGAAGATGGTCCCGCGGCCGCCAATGATGGCCACCAGCGCGATGCGGACCGACAGCGGCAGTTCGAACATCGGCTGCGGCTGGAGGGCGCTGAGGAACAGGCCGTAAATGACGCCGCCCGCGGCGGTGAGGGCCGCGGAGAGCATGAAGGCCTTGAGCTTCACGTTGGTAGGGCTGATGCCCGCGGCCATGGCCGAGTTCTCGTCCTCGCGCACGGCGCGCATCTGGTAACCGAAGCGGCCGCGCGTCACCAGGATCACGACAGCCAGCACTATCAACAGGTAGACAAGCGAGACGTGGAACTCCACGTGGCGGCTGAACAGGTCAAGCCCGAACGGCTCATCCATGCTGAAGATGAAGATGCCGACAGCGCCGCCGGTGAGCTGGCGTTCGTTGATGGCGATCAAGCGCAGGATTTCGGCAATCGCGATGGTCGACAGGGTGAAGTAGGCGCCGCGCATGCCGAAGGTGAGCTTGCCCCAGAGCCAGGCGAGAATGACCGCCAGGATCATGGAGACGATGAGCGCCGCCCAGGAGTGCGTGCCGTACTTGCTCGACATGATTGCGATCGTGTAAGCGCCCAGTCCCACGAAGGCGGCGTGACCAAGGCTGGCCTGCCCGGTCCAGCCGCCCAGCAGGTCCCAGGCAGTGGCCCAGCCTGCCAGCAGCATCAGGGTGATGCCGATGCTCAGGTACTGCGGGAACAGGAAGTACCAGCCAAGGAACAGGCCGGCCACCAGCAGAAGGCGCAGCCAGGGTGATGAGAACACCGTCATACGCGCCTCACCGTGCGCCCGAAGAGGCCCTGCGGCCTGAAGAGCAGCACGAGCAGGAAGGCGACAAGACCATAGGCGTCACGGTAGCCGCTCGAGAAGTAGGAAGCTCCCAGGAACTCAACGACACCGAGCAGCAGTCCGCCGGCGATTGCCCCGGGAATGCTGCCCATGCCACCGAGGACGATGACGACGAACGCCTTGAGCGTGTAGGTGTGACCGATGGTCGGAATCGCGAAGAGCAGCGGGCTGAGGACGATGCCGGCGGTCATCGCCAGCATCACGCCGATGCCGAAGACCAGGCCGTGGATACGCCTGGTGTTGACTCCGACGAGTTCGGCGCCGATGCGGTTCTGGGCTGTCGCGCGGATGGCGCGTCCCATCTCGGTCTTGTTCAGGAAAAGGTAGAGGGCAACCATAACCAGCAGGGTTACGCCGGCTGCCAGCAGCTGGGCGATTGGCAGTCGTACACCGGCAAGGTTGATGGAGGTGGTGGCGTAAGGCAGATAGATTGATTCAGGTTCGGCTCCGAAGATAAGGAACAGCGTGTTGGACAGTACGAGTCCAAGCCCCAGGGTGGCCAGCAGCGTGCTGTCCCCGGGAATGTCTACCAGGCGGCTCAGGACCAGACGTTCCAGAAGCACTCCCAGCAGGAAACCTGCCGGGAGTGCAATCAACAGTGAAACGTAGGGGTCGAGCCCATAAGCCTGGAACAGGAAGATGGCTGCGTACATGCCTATCGCCACGAACTCGCCGTGGGCGAAGTTGATGATGCGCATGACGCCGAAGATCAGGGCGAGGCCCACGCCCATGAGGGCGTAGATGCCTCCGATCAGCAGACCACCCGACAGGTTCTGCAGGAAGGGAGTCAGTGAATCCAACGCTTAGCGCTCGTCCCACCCCGGGGTCGGGAAGTCGATGTCGCCTACGACCTCACCGTTGACGAACACAGTGACGAAGTCGCCATCTTTGATCTGCTGGACGACCATGGCCAGGGGGTTCTGGTTCTGGTAGCCCTGGTAGTCGTCGAAGAAGATTGGGCCGTAAGGGTTGTCCTGGATCTCGGTTTCCAGCAGTGCCTGCTGCACGTCTGCAGGCTCGAAGGAGGCGGCGCGGTTCAGCACATCCACGGCGGTGACGAGGGCGATGTAGCCCTGCGCGGCGTGGTACGAAGGCACGCGGCCCAGGATCTCCGTCAGGCGGTCGTTGAGCTCGGGTGCGCCGGCGAAGGGTACGTCGCCCGTCCAGCTGGTGGCAGTGAAGACGCCTTCAGCGGAAGGACCAGAGCCTTCGATGAAACCGGGCAGTGCGAAGCCGGCGGCGCCGCCTGCGAACACCTTGGCGTCCAGACCGACTTCCTGGATCTGGCGCATGAGGGCCACCGAATCCGCGGCGTAGGAAACCATGAATACGATGTCCGGGTTATGGGCCGCGAAGCGGTTCAGGATGGGGCGGAAATCCGCGCCGCTCTGGTCATACTCCTGCTGTTCGACAACTTCGAAGCCCTGTTCGGCCGCCAGCTCCACCACTGCGTCGGCCACAGCGCTCTCGAAAGCGCCGTTACCGTGGATGAGCGCGATGGTGTGCAGCGAATCCTCGCCATGTTCGGCATTGAGCGTGTTGAACAGCTGGAAGAGCACGTCCGCGTAGGCGAAGGAAGGCTGGCTGAGGCGGAAGATCCACTCGGAGCCGGGACGGGTTATCGAGTCATCGGCGCTGGTGAACACCAGGAACGGGCGGCCCTGCCGGGTGAAGTACTGGGCCAGGGGGTTGGTGATGGATGACGAGTAGGCGCCCATCACGATCGGCACGTTCTGGTTCACCAGTTTCTCGGCGGCTGCAAGCGCGGCGTTGACCTCGGAGATGTCGTCCTCCATGACGATTTCCACCGTTGCACCGTTCACGCCGCCCGCGGCGTTGACGTCCTCGAGTGCTGCCTGGAGGCCGGCCCGGTGCTGTTCCCCGAACTCCGCGAACCTGCCGGTAATGCTGGTGATGACACCAATCTGCACCGTGTCCTGCGCAAATGCCAAGCCGCCCGCGCCGATCAGCAACGAAACGACTGTGCCAACAACAAATCTCTTCATGGCTCTGCCTCCTTGGATTGTTTTACAGGTGACAGTATATCCGCAAGATTGGTTGGCGGGGCTGGCGGCGGAATGAGGCGTGCTCAGCCAAAAAAGTTGCCGGTCGCGCTCGGCGACCGGCAACATCCAAGGTCCTGGTTTGCTTCTTAAACTCAGAAGGGTGAAACGAGGATTGTGACTTCGTCCTCAAAACCCTTGTGCACGCCCGTTATGACAGCGCTGCCCATGCTCTCGGCGGTGACCACACCACCTGCAGTAACAGAAGCAACCGAGCTGTCACTGCTGGACCAATCAATGAGTTCCGGGATGACAGAAGCTACCGTCTGGTTGGTGAAGGTGACGCGTCCTGCCAGCTCAACGGTCTCGCCAACAGTGGCAATTTGGATCTGAGCGGGCTCGCCGTTGTCGTGCACGATAGCGAAGCTCTCGATATCGCGGGTGCCGGCGCAGGCGGCGAGAAGGATGCTGAGAAGGAGTGCTGCAAGCGGATAGAGGAATTTCCGGTGGTTTGTCATGTCGCCAAGTTACTGCGAACCCACCTGGCTGACTGTAGCCAAACACCACTGAATTCTCATCAAAGATTGTGTGCTGGACGGTATTTCTGGCACTTCGCGACGCACACCCGGGGCCGAATGCCTGCTGGACACAGTGCCTGACCGCCCGGGTGGGTACAATCACCGCAACATATGAGCCTTCTGGATGTCATCGGACCCGTGATGGTCGGCCCTTCAAGCTCGCATACCGCCGGCGCCTGCCGCCTGGCCCTGCTGGCCCGGCACCTGCTGCTGGAGGAACCAGAGCGTGCCCGCTTCGTTCTGCACGGGTCTTTCGCCAAGACAGCACAGGGCCACGGTACCGACCTGGCGCTCGTCGCCGGCCTGCTGGGCATGCAGCCGGATGATGGCCGGATTCGCGACGCCTTCGCTGAGGCTGACAGCGCCGGACTGAGCTACGAGTTCGTAAGCGCGGATCTGGGCGACGTCCATCCGAACACCGTGCGCATCGAACTGGAGTCCGCGTCCGAACAGGTGAGCATGACTGGCTCCAGCCTTGGTGCGGGCCTGGTGAAGGTGTTCGGCGTCAATGACCTTGAGACCAACTTCTCGGGCTCCTATCACACGCTGCTGGTCCTGCATCAGGACAGGCCAGGCGTCATCGCCCAGGTGGCCAGGGTGATCGCAGAGGACGAGGGCAACATCGCAACGATTTTCTCCAGGCGGCAGCGACGCGGCGGACAGGCGCTCATGGCCGTGGAAATCGACAAGCGGCTGGGCGGGTACGCGCTCGACTACCTGAACCACGTCGCCTACGCGGACTGGGTACGGATGCTTCCCGTCGTCATGGAGGAAAGCACCCCCGTCAGCTCCATCCTGGAAAGGAACGCGGAGGAACGGAAATGAACCTGCAGGAGTTGCTTGAGTCTGGCGGTCTGGCGTCGGAGGCAGTGATACGCGAAGAGGTTGGCTCGGACGAAGCGGCCCGCAAGGACCTGTTCGCCCAGATGCACGGCAGGTTGCTGGAGATGCGCGACTCGATCAGGCGCGGACTGGAATCGGACGCCCCAAGTCGGACGGGCATGGTGGGCTGGAACGCCAAGACCATGTGGTCTGCGGGTGACCCGCTGCAGTCTCCGCTCCTGAAGCGCGTGCAATCCTACGCGATGGCAGTTAACGAGGAGAATGCGCGAATGGGCCGCATCGTCGCGGCGCCGACGGCCGGTAGCGCGGGAACCCTGCCCGGCGCCCTCATAGGCGTGGCGGACGAGCTCATGATTCCGGATGAGCGGCTGCTGGCGCCCCTCATCCTGAGTGCGGGCATCGGTCAGATCATCAGCAAATCCATGTTCATAGCGGGCTCCACCGGCGGGTGCCAGGCTGAAATCGGCTCGTCCGCGGCGATGGCGGCCGCTGCGGTAACCGAACTGCTTGGCGGAGGCGCCCGCCAGGCGGTGCATGCCGCGGCTCAGGCGCTGATGAACACCATCGGACTGGTCTGCGACCCGGTCGGAGGTTACGTCGAGGTGCCCTGCGTGAGTCGCAACGCGTTCTACAGCGTGCACGCGGTTGCAGCAGCCCAGCTGGCCCTGGCGGGAGTCGAATCCTTCATCCCGCCGGATGAGGTGGTGGGTGCCATGGCCTCTGTCGGCAGGTTGCTGCCACCGGAGCTGCGCGAAACCGGCGAAGGCGGCGTGGCGGACACGCCCACAGGCCGCGCGGTTGCCATGCGCATGGCACGCTGATTTCACCGGTTGGCCGGATCAGTCCTCAATGCCGGTCTGGTGATGGTCGAAATCGCTGACGCCACGCTGCCAGTAGCCACTGACCATGACCCGCTGCTTCGGTAGACCCAGCTCCTGCCTGAAGTAATCACGGACAGGCTTCAGCTCGCCGACCTCGCCAGCCGCGAACACGAACCAGTCGTCCCCTTCCGGGAGTGCGGCGGATTTTGCCGCTGCTACGAGGCTGCCTGCGCCAGATGCCTGACGGGTAAGCCAGGTGACGTCGAGCCTCTCACGCGCGCCCAGGTTCTGCCGGGCGGCATCATCCGCCACCTGCGCGACTACAGTGATTCCGGCAGCAGCTGGCAGCTCCTCGATGAAGCGCCCTATCGACGGTAACGCCGTCTCATCGCCGAATAACAGGTAGTGCGCGTAATTCTCCGGGAAGATCACGTTGCCGCGGGGACCGAGCACTCCGAGGAGGTCACCGGGCCGCGCGTCCCTGGCCCACTTACCCGCCACACCATGATCGTGCACGACAAAGTCCAGAACCAGCTCACGCGAGTCTTCCAGCCAGGCGCGGACGGTGTAGTCGCGCAGGATCGGTTGCGGTGCGCCCGCGGACAGGTCCCAGCCGCTTTCTCCCCGCTTCGGGATGACAACCTCGCTGCTGCCCGGTTGCGGGAACAGCACCTTCACGTGGTCGGTCACCGCCAGGCGGACGAAAGGAAAGCCGTCGGCCAGGTCAGCACCGGTCAGGTAGACGCGCCGGTAGTCGCTCGTCACCTCATCGATCCTGCTCACGGTGAGCAGCCGCCTGCCCATGTCGGTCAGGCGGTTCACCTGGGTCTTGCCGGTGCGGTTCGGGCCCGACCAGGTGCGTGGTGCCGGTTCGCTCATCAACAGTCTCCTCTGTCGGCCTGACCGCATCATCGCTGGCCGGGGCCGTGCAATGGCACTATATCCGCGCCCACCTGTCTGAATTGCCGGGCGACCAAAACCAGGGGGAGCACCCGTTTCCGGATGCTCCCCCTGCCTCAAAGGCTTCATTCAGGCTGAAGCCTGCAGTTTGCTGCCTACTCGGCGGCCCAGCGGGGCGTAGCCAGGTTGGCGAAGATGCGGTAGGCGCCCGGCACGTTGTTGTCGATCTGGGTGTGCAGTACCAGGCTGGTGTAGGTGTAGCGGCCGGAGCCGATGTCGGCGGTGAGCATGACGCCGGTGAACGGGGTCTCCTCCGCCGTGTCCGGCCACTGACGGTCGGTTATCGAGAAGAGGCCGGTGTAGATGTCGTCCCACTCGGCCGGGAAGTACAGGCCGCGTTCCTTGATCCAGCCGTCGAAGTCGGCTTCGCTCAGCTGGTTCGGGGTGGTGACGATCGGGTGCTCCGGAGCCAGGATTTCGACGGGAGCGTCGGCTGCGGTGACGCGGTTAAGGATGGAGACGCGTCCGGGCGCCAGGAAGGCGGGCGGTACGTTCTCGGCGTCCCAGGCGTCAGCCGGGCGGTGGTAGGTAACGACCAGGTTGCCGCCGTTCTCCACCCATTCGAGCAGGCGCGCGTTGGCGGCCATCAGGTCCGGGCGGGTGCGGTAGGCGTAGATGCCGACGATGATCGTGTCGAACTCGTTCAGGTCACCGGTGGTCAGGTCGTCCTCGGTCATCAGGTCGACATTCATGCCGATGCGCGACAGGCCCTCGTAGACCAGGTCGGAGCCGCCATCGACGTAGCCGATGCGCAGATTCGGATCGAAGGCGACCTCGAGGCTCTGCAGGTTGGCGACGGCCGGCGTGACCAGGTAGGTCTTGCCGACGTGCTGGTACTCGATGACGCGGATGAAGTCGGTGGAGTTGAGATCGCCCTCGGCGCGCACGTTGAAGTCGTAGCTGCCTTCGGCCAGGCCGGCGGGCGGGGTGAGCGTGAAGGTGGCGCCTACGGCGTCGCCCTTGCGTGCGAAGCTGACGTCGACGGACTCGGGTTCGACGATCCAGCCGTCGGGTGCGTCGAGGAAGATTGTTGTGTCGGCGGCCTCGGTGCTGTAGCTGGTGGCGGCGACGCTGACGGTCAGGGTCTCGTCGTCGCTGAGCGTGTTCAGCACCAGGTTCTCGGGGCTCACGCGGAGTGACACGTCGGGCAGCACGCCGATGATCTCGGCGGAGTCGACGGTCACTTCAAAGGGCACGCCGTCGACCTCATAGCTGACGACGCCGTAGACGTCACCGTTCGCGGTGAAGGGGTGAACGTTGCGGCGGTAGGGGTTGTAGAACGGTGCGTCCTCGGGAGCGGTGACCAGGTAGGTGGCGCTCACGGTCTCGCCATTGGTGAGGGTGGTACCGGGTTCTTCTTCACCGGCGAACTCGACGGTCCAGCCTTCGGGCGCTATAAGTTCGATCGACACGTTGTCGACGTCGACGCCGCCGCCCAGGTAGGCGCTGACAGTGACTTCGCTGCTGCCGCCACGGACCAGTTCAGGGGTGGTGGCCACGACGCGCGTGATCAGTGAAAGCGCGGTCTGGCTGGCGTACTGAAGTTCGGTTTCCTTCTTGGCGAGGCGGAAGTCGATATCGCTGCGTACGGCGTCATCGATCTCGTCGCTGCTGATGCCTGCGAGTGTCTCGCGGGCCTCGCGGACGGTTGCGAGTGCACTGGCCACTTCGGCCTGGACGGCCGCGAAGTCCGGGTAGGCACCAAACGCTGCGTCGATGTCGGCCTGGATGGAACGCAGCTGCTCGGCGAGCGTGACGTCGCTGATGTCATCCGCCAGGTCGGCGACAGTGAACGCGAGGCCGGCGAACAGTGCGTCGTCAGTCTCGGGAGTGTTCACGTAGGATTCCAGCAGGTGCAGGCTGGAGGTTCCGGGTCCTTCCGCGCGCCAGGAACCCATGTCCTGACTGCGGTGGTAGGCGCGGGACTGCTGGCCCAGCTGCTCATAGGTGGCGCCGAAGATCTGGTTGTAGTCGCCGGTGGAGAGCGTCAGGGTCGCGTCCAGTGATGGTGGGTTCTCGCCCTGGGCGCCACCGGTGCCGGAAGGCAGGTACAGCTTCTTGGGCTGCCAGGGCTCAAGGCCCATTTCCATGTGCTCGGGGAATACGTCCGGGTCGCCCGCCATGTGGAACGCCTGCACGGTGGCATAGGCCATCGCGCGGTGGTTGCCGTGCTGACCGAAGACGTCCTGGAAGTTCGTGAAGAGGATGTCGGGCCGGCTTTCGCGGATTGCGCGGACCAGCTTCTCCATCATGACTTCTTCGCCCCAGATCTCCAGGGTTTCAACTGCCGACTTGGAGAAACGGAAGTCGATGATGGGATCGTCGAAGCTCTCGCTCAGGAAGAAGAGTTCGACATTGAAAGCAGCGCTGGACTGTTCCATCTCGCGGCTGCGGAGCACGCCCAGTGCCTGCAGGTACTCTGTGCCCATTGCATTCTGGCCGCCTTCGCCGCGATTGGCGGTGACGGTGATGCTGCGCACGCCCATGCCGCGGGAGAGCAGCGCGATCTGGCTGGAGCGTTCATCGTCCGGGTGGGCGCCGATGGTCATGAAGCTTCCCACTGATTGCAGCGGCGTGAGTGCTTCGTAAAGCTCGACTATGCCGCGGTGGCGTTCCTGCTCCACGACGCGCATGTCGGTGCGGCTCTGTGCCAGGCCGACTGCGGCAGCGCCCAGCAGAAGGCTGGCCACCAGGGTGTTGGCCAGGATTTTCCCGGCACGGTTCTTGGATCTGGTCTGCATGAAGTTGTTCCCCCAACTCAAAGAGAAAAGATTGCTTGCTCTTGTCCTCGGTGCTTCCCTGACTGCAGTCCTGTCCCCCTTTCGGAAACGGCCTTGGAGTGCGCAAGCATCCGCCGTCAGGTACATCTCAAACTGGCTCGGAAGCCACTTTGGATAAACCTTTTGTAAAACTCCTACAAAACACAGCCTAGGGATTTGGGCATGCGGATGTCAAGCCTCTTGCGGCGTGGGTCAACCAACGCCTCGAAGTGCGCCTGTGAAGCGACAGGCGGGCTGGCGCATTTCCAGTACAACGGCACCTGTACTTTGGTGCCCTGTGTTCGGGCCATGCTCATGAACACGTGCAACACTTACCGGAGTGAAGAGGACGCGCGTGCACGCTGCACGATTCATCTTGCTTGCCGGCACACTTGTCGCCACCATCGGTCTTGCTGGTTTCTGGCTATGGCCGCAGCCTGACACCACGCAGCTGAGCACGGTGCATGAATCGCTGCTGGGGGTCGGCGCGGATGACTTCCACATCAGCGCGCTCATTGCCGGCCGGGACATCACCTACCACTATTCGTCCAGCGAACCCGTGTACAGCCAATCCGGCCAGATCATCTGCTGGCGGCCGAACGGCAGCCGCAGCATCATGGGCTCGAATACGGACACCATCATCTACGCCAGCCTGCGCAATGACGACCTCACGCTGATTTCCATCCCGCGTGACCTTTTTGTGGAGACGGACGGCGGGACCGCCAAGATCAACACCCTGATCCAGCAGGGACCGGAAGTGCTGAAGCGCGCGGTCTCAAATGTGCTGGGCGTGCCCATCGACCACTACGTGATTCTGAACCTGGAGATATTCAGGAACCTGGTGGACGCGTTGGGAGGCGTCGAGGTGGACGTTCCTTACCGCATGCGCTATCACGACTGCACCGGCGGACTCGACATAGACCTGCAGCCGGGCCTGCAGGTTCTGGATGGCAAGCAGGCAAGCGACTTCGCCCGGTTCCGCGACCTGCCCCGCGCCGACCTTGACCGCCTCGAGAACCTGAAGCAGCTGGCGCTTGCAGCGGTCCGCCGCCTGCAGGAGCTCAACGTCAGCGCGGTAACCCGCATCCCTGCACTGCTGGACACTTTCCTTACCGATGTGGATACCTCGGTGGTGCCGGCTGATGTCACGGCCCTGCTTCCAAAGATCGGCAGCTTCCGCATCGGCACCATGGCTACCCTGCCGACACGTGAGGTGTTCCGCGACGGCAAGTCCGGACTTACGACGGACGCAGCTGAAACCGAGTGGTTCCTGGCCTCCGTCTTCGGCGGCAGTGCCCGGGAGTTCACCGGGGCGCCGGAGGAGACCCTGATCGTGACTGACCGCAGCGGTGTTGAGGGAGCCCTCGACTGGTACCTGCACCTCCTGACTTCTGTTGGCGTTCCCGAGGAGAATGTGATCATCCGCGAGGCGGAGTTCGATGCCAACCCCACTAGGCTGGTGGCTACGCTTGAAGGCTGGGAGGCGGCTGGCTATTACGCTTCGCTGCTGAATACGGGCATCCAGGAAGTGAGCCGTATCGGTACTGTGGCAGGTGAAGCCAGGCAGCTGGAACTGGTGCTGGGTCCGGACGCCACGGGGCGCATCAACCGACAGCCAGCCGAACCCCCCGTATTCGCGCCGGAGATGCGTGAAACCGCAGAAATCGGGTCCGGGACGCCAAACTGAACTCCGCTGTACCTATATACTGACGTTATCTTTCCAGTACCTCGGAGTCATTATGCTCACCTTCCACAACCGGTTCCTGTTGGGCATTCTCGCCCTGTTCTGCCTCGGCCTGGCATCTGCACAGGCCCAGAGTTTCGACGTGATAGTCCTGGGCAGCGAGCCTGAAGGCGTCGCAGCCGCCGTCGCCGCCAGCCAGGAGGGCGCCTCCGTACTGCTGGTCACGCGTGACACCCGGATTGGCGGCCTGTTCGTTACCGGGGAGATGAATTCGCTTGACGTACGCACCACGCCCGTCAACTACCAGCGAGGGCTGTTCCTTGACTGGTGGAAGCGTGTGGGCCAGGGTCACTCCTTCGATGTGCTGCGTGCCGAAGCCGCTTTCGGGGACATGCTGCGGGAGGCCGGCGTGCGGGTGCTGCTCGGAGCCGACGAACTGGTGCCACTCTTCGCAGTTGATGACGCCACCGGCGACGCCGATCTGAGCGGGCCGGTCGGCGTGCAGGTTGACGGGCGCAACCTGTTCTCAAACCAGCTTATCGACGCCACTTCGGAAGCGGATTTCGCAGCCGCCGCGGGCGCCCTTTTCAGCTTCGGCTTCGAGTCCGTCGGCTACCCGGAGCGCATGGCGGACACGCTGGTGTTCCGCATCGACGGCGTCGACTGGCGGGCGCTCTCGGCCGGCATACGCTCGCGCGGCACCGCCTACGCCACAGTTGATTCGCACGTCGCCTGGGGCCATTTCGGCGGCTACCCCGCCCGCTACCAGGCGCAGGAACCCGGAATCAGGTTGCGCGGCCTGAACATGGGGCGACAGGAAGACGGCACGCTGCTGGTCAACGCGCTGCTCATCCATGGTATCGACCCGTTCGACCCGGAAAGCGTGCGTGAGGGCCGCGCCCGGGCGGAACGTGAGGCACCGCGGATAATCGAATACCTGAGCCGGGAGCTGCCCGGTTTTCAGAACGCCCACTACGCCGGCGCCGCCGAGACTCTCTACATCCGTGAAACCAGGCACCTCCAGGCGCAGTGCGTCCTCACAGTGGATGACGTGCTCGACAACCGCGTGACGGACGAGGCGATAGCCGCCGGCGGTTACCCGCTGGACGTGCAGGTACTGACTCCCAGCGACAACGGCTTCGTGTACGGCACGCCTGTCATTTACGGCGCCGAACTGTGCGTGACAGTGCCTCGCGGCCTGGACAACGTCTGGGTCGTGGGCAAAGCGGCAGGCTACGACCCGATAGCGCACTCAAGCGCCCGGGTGGTGCCGTTCGGGATCGTGGTGGCCGAGGCTGCCGGCGTCGCTGCTGCCTTTGCCGCCTTCGAAGGCCTGACCCCCGCCGAGTACGCCGCGGATGACGCCCGCATCGCCCGGTTACGCGGCCGCCTGGCCGACAGGGGCGCCTACCTGCCGCCGGTTCTTGACCGCGAACCCGTAGGTCCCTGGCGGCATCCACACCATGAGGAATACCGGCTGCTGCTGAGCCACGGCCTCGCACTGGGCGGGTACGACAACAACCCCAACCTGGACGGCGAAATCGCTGCACTCAGCTACGTCTTCATGCTGAGCAACGTCGGCAAGCGCTTCCTTGACAACGAGGAACTCGGCCCACGGCTCCTGTCCAACTTCCAGTACTCGGACGAGCCGCTGACGCCCGAGATCGCCGCGCAGATCACCGCCTACGCCGCCTGCCGGGTGGACAGGTGCGTGGATGCCGACTGGGACGCGCTGCGCGCAGCGGGCTTTGCACCAGCCGACCTGGTGCCGGAGGGCAACCTGAAGCGCGGCCAGATGTACGCGCTGGCTGCATCTTTCGCCAGGGTCGCCGCCAGGTAACGTCTCAGGTACACCGTCGCCAGGGCTAATTGTCCGTGTACCGGCGCTTAGCATTCATGCGATGATTGGCAGTCATATGATCATTCTCGCCTGCAGCGAACCGGAATGGGAAAGCAGAATCGTGCTGACCCCGGCCGTCGCCGAGAAGCTGGTCCGGCTCGGATTCGACGTCCGGGTGGAATCAGGCCTCGGTAGCAGCCTGTTCATCAGCGACGACGCCTATGAAGCTGCCGGCGCCAGAGTTGTCAGCGACCTGACCGGCAGCCTGGCGGAGGCGGATGTCGTCGTCCGCCTGAACCCACCCGAGACCGCGTTCGTCAGTAGTCTTCGGCCCGGCAGCATGCTGGTCTCGTTCCTGGACCCGTTCCTGAAGCCGGAACTGGTTCGGGCGCTCGCGCAAGCGGGCGTCGACAGCCTGTGCATGGAGCTAATACCCAGGAGCACGTACGCCCAGAAAATGGACGCCCTCTCGTCGCAAGCCAGCCTGGCCGGCTACGCCGCGGTGGTGCTGGCCGCGGACCGGATTGACAAGGCCCTGCCCATGATGAGCACCCCGGCCGGAACCATCGTGCCGGCGAAGGTGTTCGTGGTAGGCGTCGGCGTCGCCGGCCTGCAGGCCATCGCCACAGCCAAACGGCTTGGCGCGCGCGTCAGTGCCTACGACACCCGGCCGGTGGTTGAGGAACAGGTGCAGTCGCTCGGCGCCCGCTTCGTGAAAATCGACGTGGGGGACAGTGGCCAGACCGAACAGGGCTACGCGCGGGAACTGACACCGGAGCAACTGGAAATGCAGCGCGAGCAGATGAAGCGGTTCTGCGCGGAATCGGACATCGTGATCACCACGGCGCAGGTGTTCGGGCGTCCCGCGCCCCGGATCCTGAGCGCCGACATGGTGGCAGCCATGCGTCCCGGCAGTGTGGTGGTGGACCTGGCCGCGAGCAGCGGCGGCAACGTCGAGGGGACCGTCCCCGGACAGGAGACACTGGTGAACGGGGTGCGCATCGTCGGCCTGAACAGCTTTCCCAGCCTGGTGGCGCGCGACGCCAGCCAGATGTACGCCAGTAATGTCTACAACCTGCTCGAGCACGCGTTCGACACGGAATCCGGCAAGTTGAAGCTGGACGATCCGGCGGACGAGGTAGTCCAGGGCGCACTGCTTACACGTGACGGCCAGGTCCGCCATGACGGGGTGCGGAAAGTCGTGGAGGCTGCAGCATGACCCTGTACCTGTTCATTTTCGTTCTGGCGGTATTCCTGGGCTTCGAGCTCATCAACAAGGTGCCCTCGCAACTGCACACGCCACTCATGTCGGCAACCAACGCGATATCGGGCATCACCATTGTGGCAGCCATTGGCGCCACCGCTGCCGGAGGCACCTTCGGGACCATCCTGGGCGTCGTGGCCATCATCATGGCCACCATCAACGTGGTGGGCGGTTACCTGGTGACTGACCGCATGCTCGGCATGTTCGCCAGCGGGAAGAAGAAGCAGCCGTGAACCTGCTGGTAGAGCTCTCCTACATCGTCGCGGCGATCCTGTTCATCATCGGCATCCGCATGCTGGGCAAGGCCAGCACGGCCCGGAAAGGCAACCTGCTCTCCGCTCTCGCCATGCTGCTGGCTGTCGGCGCGACGCTGGCGCAGGGTGGCCTGAATTTCAGCTGGATCCTTGCTGGCCTGCTGATCGGCGCGGCCGTGGGCGCAGCCGCCGCCAGGCTGGTCAAGATGACCGCGATGCCGGAAATGGTGGCGCTGCTGAACGGTACGGGCGGCGCAGCCAGCCTGCTGGTAGCCTGGATCGAGTATCACAACAACCCGGCCATGGACGGCTTCACGGGTACGGCCACCTTCCTGGCGATTGTCATCGGCGGAGTCGCCCTGACCGGCAGCGTCCTGGCCTTCGCCAAGCTCAGCGAACGCGTGTCCGGCCGGCCCATCATGTTTAAGAACCAGCAACTCATAAATGGCGGCATCCTGCTGGCCACGCTGGCGCTGGGCGTGGTTCTTGTCCTCTGGCCCGTCAGTTCGTACTGGGCGGTCATACTGATAATCCTGCTGTCACTGGCGCTCGGCGTGCTGGCGGTCCTGCCCATCGGTGGCGCCGACATGCCCATCGTCGTGTCGTTGCTCAACAGCTATTCAGGCATCGCCGCCAGTGCCGCCGGTTTCATAATCGGCAACACCGTGCTCATCGTCGCGGGTGCCCTGGTGGGGGCCAGCGGCCTGATCCTGACGCAGATCATGTGCAAGAGCATGAACCGGTCGCTGGCGAATGTGCTGTTCAGCGGCTTCGGCTCCGTCACCACCTCCACGTCCTCAGCAGGTGGACCGCAGGGTGAACCGACTCCGATGACGCCCGAGGATGCCTACTACATCCTTGAAGCTGCAAGTAACGTGCTGATTGTTCCCGGTTACGGGATGGCCGTCGCACAGGCCCAGCACGTGGTTAAGGAACTCGCCGACCTGCTGGAAGCCAACGGCAGCGAGGTGCGTTACGCAATCCATCCTGTCGCCGGCCGCATGCCCGGGCACATGAACGTGCTGCTGGCCGAGGCCAACGTGCCCTACGAATCTCTGGTGGAACCCGGCGACGTGAACCCGGTGATGTCGACCATTGACGTGGCGATTGTCATCGGCGCCAACGACGTGGTGAACCCGGCAGCCAAGGAGGACCCCGGCAGCCCGCTGTACGGCATGCCGGTCATCAACGTGGACGAGGCCCGCACCGTATTCGTGCTGAAGCGCTCCATGAAACCAGGCTTCGCCGGGGTGGAGAATCCCCTGTTCGTGAAGAACAACACCCGCATGCTGTTCGGCGACGCGAAGGCCACCATCAGTGCGCTGGTGGGCGAGTTCAAGGACGCGGCGGGCTGAGTCCGGCCCCAATCCCGTGAGTTGCGGGCGTTCCCCCGGCCGAACCAGGGGGACGCCCGCTCCTGTTCACGGGGCGGCAGCCAGTATGCGCCGCAGCACGCTGCCCGGATCGCCGCGGTGACCGGTCGCCCTGAACGTCCTGCACAGGTTGAAGGCATCCCGCTCCAGGAGTGCACGCCAGCCCGGGTTTGCGGCCACGTCCACCATCTGCGGCAGGTCTATGCACACCACGCGGTCCTGCCACCAGAGCAGGTTGTAGGTGCTCAGGTCCGCGTGGACCTTGCCCAGCCTGTAGAGGTTGCAGGCGAGCTCCACACTCTGCTCGAACGCCTCGCGCGCTGCCTGGCTGTCCAGTTTCAGGTCGGCCAGGCGGGGCGCCGGCGCCAGCGCGTCGCCGATCAGTTCCATCAGCACCACCCGGCCGGCACTGTGGATCTCGCTGGCTTCCGGTCCGATCAATGGTTTGGGCACGGGTACCCCCGCATCATGCAACTGCCAGAGCTGCGCGTACTCGTACTGCACCCACATCTCCTGCTGGGCGCCCAGGCCGTATCTGCTGCGGTTCTCCACGGCCCGGGCAGTCCGCACATCCGAGATGAAGCGCCCGTCCCGGTAACCCCGGTCGTTCTTGAATGACCTGACTTCCAGGTCCGCGTAGACCTTGGCAGCCATCAGGCCGGTGGGTCCCTCGACCAGGTAGACGGTCGCCTCCTTGCCACTCTTCAGCTCCGCAAGAAGCTCGGATATCTTGCCGGCCTCGTAGAGCCGCTGCAACTCGGGGTCCGTGAACTTGTCCGCTGAACTCCGGGCGGCATCAGCCGCCACGTAGAATTCATCACGGGTGGTCTTGCGACGCGGCTTGCGCCGGTCATGACGCCGGCCGACGCGCTCAAAGGCCACGGCCTCATCTTCAGTGATTCGCTTCAAGCGAACCCTCCAACTCAGGTTGTAGGAAGTTGTGTGTGGGGCGACGCCGGAGGCGGCAGGTTAGCTGCGACCGGTGGCGCCATGCGTATGACGGAGTGAAGTTACAAGTTCAGCCATGGATATGCACCACCTTTCCTCGTGTCAGGCTGATGATAGACAGCCTGGAACCGGCCTGTCAAGGGCATGAAGCCAGCGCCGGTGTCGAATACACTTGTGCACAGGACCGTACACCATGGAGAACTCTGAACTCGACCGCGCCAGGAATCTGATACTCCAGTACGGCTGGAACTCCACCTGCTACCAGATTCTGAACCCAGGGATGCAGCTGTGGTTCTCAGATGCCAGCGACGCCGTCATCGGCTTCGTGAGCCACGCAGGCATCAGGGTGGTGGCCGGTGCTCCGGTGACCGCTCATGAGCGCTTCGTCCCCGCGGCACTCGAGTTCGAGGCTGATGCCCGCGCAGGCGGGGAACGCGTGTGCTTCTTTGCGGCCGAGGAATGGTTCGAGGCGCAGTGGCTGGCCCACGCGCCCCATGCCAGGGTTGTCCTGGGAGCGCAGCCGGCCTGGAATCCGCAGCACTGGGCAGTGGGCGTGCAGCGGAACGCAGGCCTGCGGGCGCAGCTTAACCGGGCACGAAACAAGGGCGTGCGCGTGGCGGAGTGGTCCGCTTTCCGGGCGGCGGCGAGCGGCGAGCTCCGGAACATCCTGGCTGACTGGCTCGCCACCCGCGGTCTGCCGCCCATGCATTTCCTGGTGGAGTCGGACACGCTTCTTCGTCTGGGTGACCGCCGCGTGTTCGTAGCGGAGTCGCCCGGTGGCCCGCAGGGATTCCTGGTCGCCTGCCCGGTACCCGCCCGCAACGGCTGGCTGGCGGAACTGGTCGTGAGGCGGCCTGACGCACCAAACGGCACCGCTGAGTTGCTCATTCATTCAGCCGCACTTGGGCTGGCGGCCTCCGGCGCCACCTATTTCACCCTGGGCCTGTCGCCGCTGGCACGGATGCATGGAGCGACGCCGAACCCCGTGTGGCTGCGTGCCCTCCTGGCCTGGCTGCGGGCGCACGGTCAGCGTTTCTATCACTTCCGTGGGCTCGAGTATTTCAAAGGCAAGTTCGAACCACCCGAGTGGAAGCCTGTTTATGCGCTGCTGCCGGGCACGGGCGTGTCACCGCTAGTGCTCTACGCGATTGCTGCCGCGTTCGCCGGCGGTCCGCCCATCTCACTGGTGATGCGGGGGCTGGGCAGCGCCTTGAAGGAGGAGCTGCTGCGCCTGCGGCCCAG
>CAYMUK010000016.1:17663-22801 GCA_964393655.1 uncultured bacterium
CTAAAGCTCTTCCAGCCGGTCCACCGCCGGCGTCTGGATGACATCACCCTTCGGCCCGAAGCGGGAGCCGTGGCATGGGCAGTCCCAGCTCTGCTCGGCGTCATTCCAGTTGACCACGCAGCCCAGGTGCGTGCAGACAGCTGACATGCGGTGCTCGGTGCCGTCCTCCGCGCGGTAGAGGGCCACTGGCTTCACGCCGTCCTTGATGACGCCGCCACTGCCTGGGGCGATGCTGTCCTCATCGACACTGCGGAACCTGTCGGCAACCAGGTGCTTCACGGAATCGGCGCCTTCGCGCACCAGCTGTCCGAGCCCGTCGAGCTTGATGCGGGCGGGATCGTAGACAGCCTGTGCGGGGTTCGGGATGCCCAGGATCATGTCGTGAAGAAGCGTGGCCGAGGCCATGGCGTTCGTCATCCCCCAACCGCCATAGCCGGTGGTCACGTAGACGTGTTCCGCTGCGGGGTTGATCTTGCCGGTGTAGGGCACGTCATCCAGCGTCACGTTGTCCTGGGTCGACCAGCGGTAGACCACTTCCAGCGGTCCGAAGTTGCTGCGGGCCCAGTGTTCGAGCTTAAGGTACAGGCTGCTGGCATCCGCCTGGCCTGTCTTGTAACTCTCACCGCCAATGAAGAGCATCTCCTTGTCGTTCCAGGGCTGGGTCCTTAGTGAATGCATCGGATCGGTGCTGATCAGCATGCTCCGTGACAGGCCCGGCGGGAGCGGCTTCTCCGGCAACACACCAAGCACCAGTGACCGCTTGGGCTTGAGCCTGAGCGTGTACAGGCTGCGGTCCCCGAACGGGTAATGGCTGGCCACCACCACGTTCCGCGCGTACACGTTCCCCCATTCGGTGCGCACGACGCACGGCTCCGCATCGTCCACGTCCAGGGCGCGCGTGCGCTCGAAGATGTGGCTACCTTCACCAGGGATGCGTTCAGCCAGGCCAAGCAGGAACTTGCGGGGATGGAAGCGTGCCTGGTCGGCGAAAACCACCGCGCCGTTTATGCGGAAAGGCAGCGGCGCGTCCGTGGAGAAGCGGGCCGGCAGGCCGACACTGTTGGCCGCCTCGACCTCCCCATGGAATTCGTCCAGTTCGGCCGGGTCATGCGTGTAGACGAACGCCTCGGTTTCCGTGAAGTCGCAGTCGATTCCGTAGCGTTCTGAGAGCAGGCGCAGGTCGCCGATGGCCTGCTGGTTGGCCTGGGCGTATGCGCGGGTGTTCTCCTCGCCGAAGCTCTTCAGCATCCTGGCGTAACGCAGGTGATGCTGGGACGTGACCTTGGCGGTGGTGTTGCCGGTGACGTTCTGGACGATCCTGCGGGCCTCGATAACTGCGACACGCTGGCCGGCCTCCTTCAGCAGGGTGGCGGTCACCAGCCCAGCGATACCACCGCCGATGATTGCGGTATCGACGGTGGTATCCGTGGTCAGTGTGGGATAGCTGGTCTCCGGTGTGGTGTCGAGCCACAGTGAAACCGGTTGGCCTGGCAGCTGCGCGCGGGCCGGACTGTCATCGCTCATGGTTGCGCTCCTTCCGGGCCGGGGGCTGGCAGGGGCGTTGCCTACAAGGTAGACCGGCCCAGCAGCAGCAATAAAGCCGAGGCTGACAATCAGCTCTCTGCCACACGTATCATCGACCCATGGACGAAAATCAAGTGCGGCAGGCAGTGCTCGAAGCAGTAGAGGCGAATTGGCAGGCGCAAGTGGACTTCCTGGCTGATCTGGTAGACCAGCGCAGCGTACTGGGCAATGAGCTGGGAGCCCAGGAGCGCGTAAGAACCGAGCTTGAAGCGATGGGACTCGCGCCCGAACTCTACACTTTCGAGCCGGAGCAGCTGCAGAGCGAGCGGGGATTCTCGCCCCCTGACTGGGACTACAGGCAGCGCCCGAACGTCCGCGCCCGCCTGAACGGACGTGGCGGCGGCCGCTCGCTGCTGTTCAACGGCCACGTCGACGTGGTCCCCGCCACGCCCGAGCACCACTGGCAGCATGACCCCTGGACAGCAACTATTAAGGGTGATCGCCTCTACGGCAGGGGTGCCGCCGACATGAAAGCAGGGGTGACGGCGATGCTGTACGCCGTCAAGGCAATCCGCGCTGCCGGTATCCGACTTGCAGGTGACGTGCTGCTTGACACCGTAATCGAGGAGGAGTGCACCGGCAACGGGACGCTGGCTTCCCTGGCGACCGGCTCGCGGGCGGACGCCGTCATCATTCCCGAGCCGTTCAACCAGACGGTGCTGACCGCGCAGGTGGGGGTCATCTGGGCCCGGGTGACCGTGCGCGGCCAGGGCGCCCACGTGCTGGGTGCCGAAAAGGCAGTGAACGCAATCCACAAGGCGCAGGTGCTCATGGACGCAATCAGGGAGCTGGAGGAACAGGTGAACAGTCCTGCGGAAAGTCACGACCTGTACCGGGACCTGCCGCACCCGCTGAACTACAACGTCGGCACCATCCGCGCGGGTGACTGGCCGTCATCCGTCCCGGCCGAGTGCACTTTCGAGGTACGCCTCTCCGCGTTCCCGGGCCAGGATCTGGACTCAGTCGGCGCGCGGTTCGAGGCGCACGTCCTGCGCGCAGCTGCTGGCGACCCCTGGTTGCGCACGAATCAGCCGCAGATAGAGTTCATCGCATTCCGGGCGGAAGGCTTTGCTGCCGACCCCGCGCATGGCATCTTTGAAGCCATCGACGAAGCGCATGGCCTGATCGCAGGTGGCACGCCCGAACGCTATATCTCCACGGCCACCACTGACGCCCGCTTCTTCACGCTTTATCACGGCATTCCCGCGACCTGCTACGGACCGGTGGGCGGCAACCTGCATGCGCCGGATGAATGGGTTGACCTGCCCAGCGTGCGGCAGACCACGGCCGTGCTGGCCCTGGCCGCGCTCGCCTGGTGCGGAGTCAGCCCGGAGTGACTGCAAGGTCTTCGCGCAGCGACCACGGCCTGGCCTCTGAAAGACCCAGGAGCGGTGCATCGGTACTGGCCTGAAGCTCGTCACCGCTGACACCCGGCGCGAGTTCCAGCACCCGGAAGCCTGTCCCCGTGGGCTCGAGAACGGCGAGGTCCGTGATTATCAGCTTGACGACACCACGCGCCGTGAGTGGCAGGGTGCAGCGCGTTTTGAGTTTTGCAGCGCCACCGGCGACGTGCTTGCAGGTGACCACGACCCTGGCGACCTTCTGGGCCAGTTCGATGGCGCCGCCAATGCCGGGCGTCGTGCGACCCGGTACCCGCCAGTTGGCAAGGTTTCCTTCCACGTCCACTTCGAACGCTCCCAGAAAGCTGAGGTCCAGATGCCCACCGCGCACGAGCGCGAAGGACGTGGCGCTGTCGAAGAAGCTGGCGCCCTCGCGGAGCGAAACATAGCGACCCCCTGCGTCGATCAGGTCGCCATCGCGCTCCAGCCCGTTCGCTTCCGGTCCCATACCCAGGAACCCGTTCTCGGAGTGGAACCACGCGTCAACCTCAGGCGGGGTGAACTGGGGAATTAGGGTGGCCATGCCGATTCCGACGTTCACGCGTGCGCCCGGGAAAACCTCGAGGGCGGCGCGTTTGGCGATGAGCACGCGTGCGTCAGCCACTGCGACCAGCCCTGTCCAGTCCCGCTGCCCGGGTAGGCGGTACGAAGCCGGCGGGAGGCACAATCAGATGGTCCACAAAACACCCGGGGGTGTGCACCGATTCGGGGTCAAGGGCGTTGTCCACAAGTTCCTCAATCTCGACGATCACCAGGTCGGCAGCCATGGCCATGAGTGGCGCGAAGTTGCGGGCGCTCCGGCGGTACCGAAGGTTGCCGAAACGGTCTCCCTGGTGGGCGTGCAGCAGGGCGACGTCGGCGCGCAAGGAGCTTTCAATGAAGTGCTCTTCCCCGCGCCATTCCAGCAGCTCGCGTTGCTCAGCTCCGGCGACGCCGGGTGCATCGAGCACGCCAACGCCGATGTCGCTCAGGAAGGCAGGAATGCCGACGCCGCCGCAGCGGATCTTCTCTGCCAGGATTCCCTGCGGCTGGAACTCCACCGCCACCTCGCCGTTCTCCATCGCTGCCACCATTTCCGGATTCAGGCCAATGTGAGAGGTGATCAGGCGTTTCAACAGACCGGCACGCAGCAGCTGGCCAATTCCCTGGCCCGCCTCGTTCGCATCGTTCTTGATGACAGTAAGGCCGGCTGGCCCTTCAGCTGCAAGCCGGTCAATCAGGTAGTACGGGGTTCCGGTTTCACCGAAACCCGAGATCATGACCGCGTCACCACTCTCGATCAGACCGGCTGGCCAGCGGCCGTCCTCGTGAACCCGCATTCGTCTGGCTTCCCTGTTTGCTACGCCGTTCACGCGCGCAGGAATTTCTCGGCCCGCTTGAGCGCCCGTTCGAAGCGGGTCAGCAGTTCCTCGAGTTCGTCAGCGGTGATGGTCAGCGGCGGGGCAATCAACACGTGGTCCCCACTGTAGCCCCCCAGCGAGCGGCGGGGGTAGACAATCAGTCCTTCCTGGAAGGCAAACCTGGTTAACAGCGCGTGCACTTCCATCTCCGCAGGGAACGGCTCGTTCGATTCGGTGTTCGTCACGAACTCGACTCCGGACAGCAGTCCCTTGCCCCGGACATCGCCGATTATTCCGTACTTGCTCTTGAGTTTACCCAGACGGCCCAGTAGCAGTTCACCCATGCGGGCCGCGTTTTCCACCAGGTCCCGCTCGTCAATTTCCTGGAGTACTGCCAGGCCAACGGCGCAGGAGAGCGGATTGCCCGCGTACGTATGCCCATGGGCAAAGCCGCCGCCGTCCAGGACCGCCTCGGCCACGTGCCCGCGGCAAACGATGGCTCCGAGCGGCGAGTAGCCGGCGCCCATCCCCTTGCCGAGCGCCAGGATATCGACCTCCGCGTCCGGCTCCCAGTGCTGATAGGCGCAGAAGGCACCCGTCCTGCCGATGCCGGTCATCACCTCGTCGTAAATGATGAGCACTCCGTACTTGCGGCAGACGCGTGTGACTTCCGCCAGGTAACCTTCTGGTGGCACGGTCGCGCCGGTGGAGGCGCCACCAACAGGCTCGAGAATGAAGGCAGCGATTGTGGCCGGGTCGTTCTCCAGGAACACCCGCTCAAGCTCAGCACCGTAGGCTGCAGCGCTGACGGGTT
>CAYMUK010000017.1:0-22745 GCA_964393655.1 uncultured bacterium
GCCGGCGTTGACTATCGTGTGCAGTTCGTCGATGAACAGGATGACTTCGCCGTTTGACTGGACTGTTTCATCAATGACCGCCTTGAGGCGTTCCTCGAACTCGCCGCGGAACTTGGCGCCGGCCAGCAGACTGCCCATGTCCAGCGCCATCACGCGCTTGCCCTGCAGTCCGTCGGGCACGTCGCGGTTGATGATCCTGAGCGCCAGTGCCTCGGCAATGGCTGTCTTGCCCACGCCGGGTTCGCCTATCAGGACGGGATTGTTCTTGGTGCGCCGCATCAGGATCTGGATTACGCGGCGGATTTCGCCATCCCGGCCGATGACAGGGTCCAGCTTGCCGTCGCGGGCACGCTGCGTCAGGTCCATGCCGTATTTCTCAAGCGCCTCGAACGTGGTGTCTGCCGAACGTGTATCCACGGTGTTCCCCTTCCTGATTTCAAGTGCCGCTTCCTCAAGCCGTTCCGCGCTGGGCAGCGTGCCTTTGGCCAGGGTCCCCGCCTTGCGCGCCAGTGCCACGAACAGTGCGTCGGCGGCAACGAAGCTGTCGCCCCAGTTTCCGGCGAGCGTCTCCGCTTCGGTAAGGGCGGCGCCAAGCTGGTTGCTGAGGTACTGCCCGCTGCCGCCACTCACTTTCGGCAATGAACTGATGGCGCTCTGCAGGGCAGCCTGCAGTTGGGGCACGTTGCCACCGGCGCGTTCCAGCAGGCGCGCGGCGACGCCGCCGGAATCTGCGACGAGACCCGCGAGCACGTGGGCTGGTTCCAGCTGCTGGTTCTGCTGGGCCTGCGCCAGTTGCTGGGCGGCCGCCAGGGCAGCGAGTGCGGTTTCAGTGAAGCGTTCCTGGTTCATTGCCTTGATTATTATAGTTGAGTGCCGTCATGTCAAGTTTCCTGACTTCAGGCTCGTGACAGGGCACGTGGGCGGGTAGACTGGCGGTCATGAAACCCACCCACTTGGGCGTACTCACCAGTGGCGGCGACGCTCCCGGAATGAACGCAGCCATCCGCGCAGTCGTCCGCACCGCAATCCATGACGGCATGCGGGCCAGCTTCATCTACCGCGGCTACCAGGGACTCATCGAGGACGACCTGGAAGAGGTCGGGCCGCGCTCCGTCGCCAACATCATCCAGCGCGGGGGCACCATCCTGCGCACCGCAAGGTCCGAAGCATTCCGCACCGAGGAAGGCCGCAGCCAGGCAGCCCGGACACTGGCCGGCCGGGGAATCGACGGACTCGTGGTCATAGGTGGGGACGGCTCCCTGCACGGCGCGCACCTGCTGCACCAGGAGCACGGCATCAGGGTCATAGGCCTTCCCGGAACCATCGACAACGACATCTACGGCACGGACGTGACAATCGGGTTCAACACGGCCATGAATGTGGCTGTCGAAGCGATAGACAGGCTGCGCGACACCGCGGCAAGCCACGACAGGCTGTTCCTGGTGGAGGTGATGGGAAGGCATTCCGGGCACATTGCGCTGAACGTAGGGGTGGCGGTCGGCGCCGAGGCGATTCTCATCCCGGAACTCCAGCCGAGCGTGAACGAGGTCGCCGACGCCCTGGTGGCGGCGGTGGAACGCGGCAAGCAGAGCAGCATCGTCGTGGTGGCGGAAGGCGCCTTCAAGGGAGGCAGCCTGGAACTGGAGCGGCAGATCAAGGACATCTCGCACCAGGAGGTGCGCACGAGCATCCTGGGGCACATGCAGCGCGGCGGTTCACCCACCACGCGCGACCGCGTGCTCGCCTCCAGGCTCGGCTTCGTGGCGGTGCGCAAGCTTCAGGAAGGTGCGACTGACGTTCTGGTCGGCGTCGACAGACGCGGCACCACCGAGGTTGAACTCAGCGACGTCACCTCACGCTTCAAGGATATCGACTGGCAGCTGCTGGAAATGGCCCGGGTACTGGCCACCTGAGGCTCAGGCCAGCCTCACCCGCACGAACGTGTCCTTGCCCTTGCGCAGCACGACCGGAACCTCAAGGTCCACCTGCTGCTGCGGGTCCTCCACTACCTGCCCGTCCAGCCTGAGTCCCCGGTTCTGGATCAGCCGCTTGGCCTCGCCGTTGGAGGCCGCCAGGCCGGCCAGGGTGGCCAGGCGCGCCGCAGGCAGCGTGCCGTCCGGGGCGTCTGCAGCCGCCAGTACGACTTCGGCCAGTTCAGCTGGCGTCTCGCCGCGGGCCACACTGTCGTAGCGTTGCTCCGCCGCTGAAACCGCGTCCGCCCCGTGGTACATCCGCACCAGCTCCCGGGCATAGGTGCGGTGCGCGGCCTGCGGACCCGCGGCCAGCTCTTGCTCCAGAGCATTCACGTCCAAGGAGCTGGTAAGCAGGGCGTAGTCGCTGAGCATCTTGTCCGGCACCTGCATGGCCTTGCGGAAGATCAGCTCAGGGGCCTCGCTCAGCCCGATGTAGTTCTGAAGCGACTTTGACATCTTCTCGACGCCGTCCGTACCCACCAGCAGCGGGACGGTCAGCGCAACCTGCGGTTCCAGACCGTAGGCTCGCTGCACGTCGCGGCCCACCAGCAGGTTGAACAGCTGGTCGGTGCCGCCGAGCTCCACGTCCGCCCTGATGGCAACGCTGTCGTAAGCCTGCGCCAGCGGGTAGAGGAACTCGTGGATCGAGATGGGAACCCCGCCGGCGTAACGTTTGGTGAAGTCATCGCGCTCCAGCATCCGTGCCACCGTGTAGGTGCTCGAGAGTCTGATGAGTTCGGCGAAGCCCAGGGGCTCCAGCCATTCGGAGTTGTGGCGGATCTCCAGGAGTTCAGGCGAATCAGCCAGGACCAGGGTCGCCTGCTCCAGGTAGGTGCGGCCGTTCACCCGCGTCTCTTCCAGGCTGAGTACCGGCCGCGTCTTGGAACGACCCGAGGGGTCACCGATGGTGGCAGTGAAGTCACCAATGATCAGGACGACCTTGTGCCCCAGGTCCTGGAACTGCCGCAGCTTGCGCAGCACCACGGAATGACCCAGGTGCAGGTCACTGCTCGAAGGATCGACGCCCAGCTTGACGCGCAGTTGGCGCCCCTCGGCCGCAGCGCGTTCCAGTTTTGAAAGGAGGTCGACCTCGGGCTCTATCTGGGCCGCCCCGCGGGTAAGGATCTGCAGGGATTCACTGATGCTGCTCACAGGCGCCAATATAACCCCGGCCTCATCGGCGCGGGAGTCGCCATCTGGTAGCATCGACCCCATGGATACCCCCAGCTGCGCCTTCGTGATTCTTGGCATCACGGGCGACCTGGCTGCCAGGAAACTGCTGCCCGCCCTGCTGGAACTCCACATCCAGGAAGCCCTGCACCCGGACACCCGCATAATCGGTTACGGCCGCAGCCGCTTGAGCGATGAGGAGCTGCGCGCGAAGTTGCGCGAACACCTCAGTGAGGCGCAGGCGGCCCGCTTCCACGAACTGGCGGGCCGGATCAGCTACCAGCAGGGCAGTTACGACGACACGGCGGATTTCGGTCGCCTGGCAGACCGGCTGAAGGAAAGTGGCCTCATCCGGCATGTCTTCTACACATCGACGCCGCCGTCCACCTACGAGGGCATTGTGCGCGGCCTTAGCGACGCCGGTCTGAACCGGTCGCAGGCAGGTGGCTGGTCACGCATCGTCATCGAAAAACCGTTTGGTGATGACCTGAAGAGCGCCCGTGAACTGAACCAGATCCTCTCCCTGAGCTTCGCGGAGGAACAGATCTACCGCATTGACCATTACCTGGGCAAGGAGACCGCGCAGAACGTGGCGTCGCTGCGCTTCGCAAATGCCCTGTTCGAACCCACCTGGAACAACCGCTATGTCGACCATGTACAGGTGACCATGGAGGAAACAGTCGGCGTGGAAGGCCGGGGCAGCTTCTATGAGGAGGCGGGCGTCATTCGTGACGTCTTCCAGAACCACCTCCTGCAGCTGGTGGCGCTGGTTGCCATGGAGCCGCCCGCCAGGTATGACGCCCGCAGCGTGCGCAACGAGAAGGTAAAGGTGTTCGAGGCGCTGGCCTGCCCGAACCCCGGGCAGGCGGTATTCGGTCAGTACACTGCCGGCAGTGGCCACCCCGGTTACCGCGAGGAGTCAGGCGTCGACGCGCACTCGCGCCAGGCCACGTATGCGGCTGTCGAACTGGCCATCGCCAACTGGCGCTGGCAGGGCGTTCCCTTCTTCGTGCGGACCGGCAAGGCGCTCAAGAGCAAGGCGACCGAAGTGGTCCTGCAGTACAAGGTGCCACCGCACGTGCCTTTCGACCTCAACCGTGAGCTGAAGGCGGACCGTCTGGTGCTGAGGATCTCACCCGACGAAGGCATCAGCATCCACTTCAACGTGAAGCGGCCCGGCCAGGAGAACGAACTGGAACGGGCGCGCCTGGACTTCAGCTACTCGGCCGAGTTCAACGCCCCGAATCCCGATGCCTACGAGACACTGCTCCTGGATGTCATGCAGGGTGATGCCACGCTGTTCATGCGCTCCGACGAGGTGGAGGCCCAGTGGCGGATCGTCGGTCCGCTGCTGGAGGCGGCAGGGGCGACAAGTGAGCCTGCGGAATACCAGGCCGGCTCGATCGGACCGGTGGAAGCCTACGACCTGCTTGAAGCGCAGGGTCGTTTCTGGCACAGGCCGGGAGGTTAGCGTTGCAGCCCACGAACATCTCTATCCTGGGCGTGCCCATGGATCTTGGGGCGGGCCGGCGCGGCACGGACATGGGTCCCAGCGCCCTGCGCCTGGCGAAGCTGGGACCGGCCCTCGCCGCACTCGGCCACACCGTGACCGACCTGGGCAACATCGACGTGCCCCTGGCGGAAGCCGGAGCCGGTCAGGAGCACGGAAGCGACCGCGCCCGCTTCGCCGCGGAGATAACCAGGGCCTGTTCCCTGGCCTTCGACCGGCTGAGCAACCTGCCGGCAGGGACGCTCCCGCTCACGCTGGGCGGCGACCATTCAGTCGGCATGGCGACAGTGGCTGCAGCCTTCCGCGGTCCCGCTGCCTGCGAGGCGGTCATCTGGGTGGACGCCCACGCTGACCTGAACACGCCGGCCAGCTCACCCACGGGCAACGTGCACGGCATGCCCATGGCCCAGCTGCTCGGACTTGTCCCCGCCGGTGAACCCGGGGCGGGGGCGCTTCTGACGGCTGACGAAATCTGGGGTGGCGGACCGCTGCTGGCACCGGAACGGCTCGTCTACATCGGGCTGCGGGACGTCGATCCGTTCGAGAGGGCGACCATCTCCGACCTGGGCATCAAGGCGTTCAGCATGAGCGACATAGACCGGCTGGGCATGGCGCGGGTGTTCGAGGAGACGAGCAGTTACCTTGGCGGCTTCTCCTCCTGGCATGTGTCGCTGGACGCTGACTCGCTGGACCCGATGCTGGCACCCGGCGTGGGTACGCCAGTGGAGGGTGGCCTTTCCTACCGCGAGGCACACCTGCTGATGGAGTCGCTGGCTGCCACCGGCAAGGTCAGGAGCGTGGACCTGGTTGAAGTCAACCCGATCCTTGACACCCGCAACCGCACTGCCGGTGTGGTCACCGGCCTGGCCAGCAGCCTTTTCGGCAAACGGATTCTCTAGGGTACGGCTGCTCTAGACTGCAGCCTCGAGCCGGGCTATGGCCCCGCGCAGCTGCGGCAGGAACCCGGCAGCGGCCTCGCGCCCGGCGGTGATCGCCGCAGCGGCCTTGCCGAACTGCAGCCAGCTTATGGGTGGTGAAGTCTGCATCTCGAGTGCGCCTGCGGTCCGCCCCGCCTGCTGCATGCTGCTGGCACCGACGGCCAGGGCCTTGCCCAGTCCCGACAGGGCGCCACCACGGCGGGAAGCCATGACCCGCGCGCAGATGCGGGCGCCAAGGCGCGAGCTCGCAGCACGCCTCACCACATCAGGCGCCGCCGAGCTGCGCATGGTCAGTCCCGCCCCGACACCGATTCGCAGGTCCAGGTCCGGGCCCGTCAGGGCATCAAGCGGAACCGAGGCGCCGAGCCCGCCGTCCGCGAGCCTGCGGCCTGCCAGTTCAGCCGGGGCGAAGATGCCCGGCAGTGAGGCCGATGCCCGCAGGGCGGGGGCAAGCGGTCCGCTGTCGAGTATGACGCGCTCACCGGTATCTACGTCAGTCGCCGCTACCAGGAAAGGCAGTTGCAGGTCCTCGAAGTGGCGGCCGTCAACCAGTCGTTCGAAGTACTGCTCAAGGCGCCGGCCCTCGAACAGTGCCGCCTTGTGCAGGCCGAAATCGGGGATGCTGCGCAGCAGGTGACGACCCTTTGTTGCGAGTGCCACCGCCTCGATTTCATCCTGGTCCAGCCCGGCTGCGTAGAGCGAACCGACTAGGGCACCGAAGCTGGTGCCCGCCAGGAGCGCCGGCCTGATCCCGTGCTCCGCCAGCACCTGCAGCACTCCGATATGGGCGTAACCACGGGCGCTGCCGCCGCCTAAGGCAAGTCCGATCCTGATTTTCGAGGTTGTTCCGGCTCCGGCCGGTCTGGGGGCTATCATTCCTGATCACTATAGGCCGCCAACTCTGAGAAACCTGTCACACGCATGATAAGTTGATGCCTGTGTCGGATGAGTCACACAGCGGGCCGTTCAGCACGCGATTCCTTTTCGGACTGACCATCTGCCTCTCACTGCTGCTCCTGCTGCTCCTGGGCCCGGTACGAAGCCATTCGCTCAGTTACCGCGTCGGACCGCTGGCTGCCGGCAGGATAGCCATCACCAACCTGCTTAAAGGCCCGGTGCGCGTGGGCATCCAGGTCGGCCACCTGGATTCGCAGCTGCATCCCGAGGAGCATGCGGACCTCCGCTTCAACACGGGTGGCCACGCTGCCGGCATCGACGAGGTCGACGTAAACGCCCGGGTGGCAGCCGAACTGCAGAGCCTGCTGCTCGCCAGCGGCGTGCAGGTAGACATCCTGCCGGCCAGCGTCCCCGTCGACTACTCGGCTGACGCGTTCGTGTCGCTGCACGCGGACAGCGTGCTGGATGAGGCTCGCAGCGGCTACAAGAGCGCTTATTTCGAACCGCTGCGCAACCGGATCGACCCTCTGCTCAAGCAGCACATCGATGCTGCCTGGTTGCCGGCCTCCGGCCTGCGCGACGACGCGCTCAACACGAGTTCCGGCATGTTCCGCTACTACGCCTTCAACCCGGCGGCACGCCACAGCGTCAATCCGCGCACTCCGGCGCTGCTGGTGGAGATGGGTTACATCAGCAACCCTGCAGACAGACGCTTCCTCGCCGATCCGCGGCTGCCCGCGGCGCTGCTGGCGGAAGGCATTCTGGCGTTCCTGACGGACATGGAGCGCCTGCCCCCGCGAGCCGGTGATACCGGGGACGCACGCGGCCGGTGGTAGCATCCGGGCATGAAACACGTGGTCCTGACCGCCCTCCTGCTCCTCCTGCTCAGCGCCTGCAGGCCGCCGGCGGACGGCGGCAGCGGCGTGAGCGGCATGCCCCCCGGGCTGCAGGCCAGCCTGAGCATGGGGGGCCCGGCCGCGGTGGGCCCGGTGCCGGTCACTCTGGAGCTGAGTGGCGATGCCGCGGAGGCTTCAGTGAAAAGCGTAACCATTACGGGTGACATGACGCACGCCGGCATGGTGCCCGTTATCGTCACTGCAGTCGAGGTGGAACCAGGCACCTGGGTGGCGGAGGATTTCGCGTTCAACATGGGTGGCGACTGGTTCCTGCTGGCCGACGTGGAACTTGCTGATGGAACAACCTTCGACGTGACGCTGCCGGTGAGCGTCAGCAGCGACTGAAGTGGCGGTCAGGAATCCCACGAGGGTGAGCCTGCCCCTGGCCGGCGACGCGCGGCCGGCGGGCCGTTACCCCGACCAGCCGCGCCGTTTCGACGTGCTGGCCATACCCGGCCTGCGCCGTTTCCTGCGCTGGAAGTACGCGCGGCTGGTCTTCCAGCTGCCCCTGCTGCTTCTCGTCATCGTGATGCTTATCGACGGTTTCACGGGCAGGCAACTCGCCCCGCGCAACATGGCGACGACCGCCACCTGGCTGCACTGGCGCGGACTGGTGGTGCTGGCGCTCGCGCTCGCGGGCAACGCGTTCTGCGCCGCCTGTCCACTCATGCTCACCCGCGGCATCAACAACTGGCTGAAACGGGTCGTGCCGGCCGTGCAGCTCCGCTGGCCCCGCCGCCTGCGGAACAAGTACACGGTTACCGTGCTGATGCTTCTGTTCTTTTTCAGCTACGAGCTCTTCGACCTGTGGGCCAGCCCCTGGCTCACAGCCTGGCTGATTGTCGGCTACTTCGGCGCGGCGCTCGTGGTGGACACGTTCTTCCCTGCGGGCACCTTCTGCCGCTACGTCTGCCCACTCGGCAACTTCAACTTCGTTCTGGCGCACACCGCACCCACACAGGTCGTGGCGCTTGACACCGACATCTGCAGCCGCTGCGAGCACAAGCCCTGCCTGCATGGCCGCGAGTCGTACGCGACAGCGGCCGAGGCGACCGGGAAGGCTGCTTTCATCCCGCTGGCCGACATCACCAACCCTAACGGCAGCGGCTGGTTCCCGGGCTGTGAGACCGACCTGTTCGCACCTACTATCCAGTCGAACATGGACTGCACCAACTGCTTCAACTGCGTGCGCGCCTGTCCCTACGACAACGTGGGTCTGGGCGTGCGCTCGCCCGCTCGCGAGGCGACCGGCAACGCCTGGCAGCGCCGCGGCCGCACAGCCGTCATGATCCTGGGCGTCGTCCTGGGCGCCAGCGGCCTCCTGAACGCAGCCGCGATGGTGGCGCCGTTCTTCGACTTCGTCGACAGCCTGGCAGCAACGCTTGGCACCAGGAGCGAGGCTGTGCTCTTCACCCTGCTCTTCTCGGCCACGGCAGGAATCGGCATCCTGGCTACCACCCTGCTGGGAGTGGTCGCCGACGCAGCAGGCGGAGCCCCGCATTTCCGGCCGCTGCGTTCGCTCATGCGCTGGGGCTACGTCGTCGTGGTGCTGGGCATCGGCTTCTGGTTCTCCCACTACCTGTTCCACTTCCTGACGGGTGCGCTGCAGATCATCCCGGTGTTCCAGAATTTCCTGCAGTTGCGGGGCCTCCCCGTCAGTCCTGACTGGGGCCTTGCCCAGCTGGTACCGAGCCGCTACCTGTTCGCCATCACCGCGGCAGTCACCAGCCTCTGGTCACTGCTCGCCATGTTCGTCGGCATCCGCATCGCGCTGCGCGATTTCGGCCGGCGCGGCGTGCTGGCGATGTGGCCGGTGCTGCTCTTCATCCTCGCGTTCGCGGTCTTCGCTGTCTGGCTGCTGGGCCAGCCAATGGAGATGCGCGGCACGCTCCTGCAGCCACTTGCGCCCTGAGGCGCGCTGATAGGATTGGTGACGTGAGAATCAAGCTGACCCTGGCCCTCCTGCTGCTGGCACTGCCCCTGCAGCATGCATCGGCACACGCGACCCTGGTTTTCGGTGAGCTGACGACCAGCGACCCGCAACCTGACCCCAGCACCGGCTTCACCCTGCACCTGCACATGATGGACCCCGTGCGCACCCCGATCGAGGACGCCGAAGTGGCAGCGGAGTTCAGGCTGCTTGACGAAGCGGAACTCGCGAGGCGCCTTGCGGACGCGCCGGCTGAGGCGCCCACAGCCCGGCAGGTGGAGGACGGCGAAGTGGAGGTGGACATCCCTGAGGGCGACTGGCTGGTCTTCCCCATGCAGGAAACGGGTCCCGGGGGCAACTACGCGGCGGAACCCGAGCTGCCCGCACCTGGCACCTACCAGGTGATCATGCGCGACACCACCTACCCTCAGGAGGACGCCGTCGCCGAACTGCTTCTGACCTTCGACGGGGAAACCGCCTTCGAAAGCTCCCTGTTCATCTTTCCGCCCACCGACATAGGCGGCGCCAGCCTGGGCACATGGCTCATCTGGCTGATCGCGATTCCGCTGGTTGCCGGCGTGATCGTGACCGCCGTGGTGCTGGGTGGAAAGCCGCCGGAGAAGCCCGGAGCTGCCACGAATTGAACCTGCTGGAGCAGACCTCCGGCACACTGATCAACACGGCCACCGTACTGCTGGGCGCGGGGCTCGGCCTGCTGCTCCGCGGCAGGCTGCCGGAGCGCATCATCGCGACTGTCATGCAGGCGATCGGTCTCGTTACCCTGCTCATTGGAATCATCAACGCCCTGGACCTGACGCGGGTCACCGAGCCTCCCGGGCTCATCCTGGGTCTGATTGCGCTTGCCGTGGGCGGCGCACTCGGCGAATGGTGGCAGCTCGAGGAGCGTCTTGAGGGCCTGGGCGAGCAGCTGCGCAGGCGCTTCAGGGGTCAGGGCCGCTTCACCGAAGGCTTCGTTGCCGCCAGCTTGCTGTTCTGCATCGGCCCGCTGACGCTTGTCGGCTCCATCCAGAACGGACTGGCCGGTGACAACTCGTTCCTGCTGCTCAAGTCGGCGCTCGACGGCTTTTCGGCCCTCGGCCTGGCTGCCACCTTCGGCTTCGGCGTGCTGTTCTCGGCCGTGATCGTCCTGGTCTACCAGGGCGCACTTTCCCTGTCAGCAGGCCTGCTGGCCGGACTGATCCCCGATCCCTACACGGATCCCAATGTGCTGCTGGTAAACGGCGTGGGCGGACTCATGATCATCGGCCTGGGCCTCACGCTCCTGAAAATCACCCGGATCCGCAACGCAAGTCTCCTGCCGGCGCTCCTGCTGGTCGTACTGCTGAACCTGCTGTACTCGGTCTTCTGAAGGCCCAGCTGTTATCCTTGTCCGCATGAAGCTCACGCCCGAGGAAGTCCTGAAGCTCGGTTCGCTCTCCCGCATCGAGATAGACAGCGAGTCGCTACCCGACCTGCAGGCCGACCTGAACCGCATCCTCGAGTTCGCAGCCATCCTGCAGGAGGTCGACCCGGACCTGCCTCCCTACAGCCTGGAGTACGGCGGGAACATCATGCGCGAGGACGTGGTCGCCGCGCCCCTGGGTCAGGCAGGCGCCACGGACCTGGCACCCGAGAGCCAGGACGGCTATCTGAAGGTGCCCCGCACCGTGGACACCGGGGGCCACGGCGGCTGAACCTCTGGCTCAGCCCATCCGCTCCGCGCCGTAGCCCGGCCTGAGCACCTCCGGCAGGTCCACGCTGCCATCCTCATTCTGGTATGTCTCCAGCAGCGCCGCCAGCACGCGCGGGAAACCGAACGCACTGCCGTTCAGCGTATGCACGGTCTCAGGCTTGCCCTTGCCCTGCCGACCTCCCTCGCGCGCCCTGGTCTGCAACCGTCTGGCCTGGAAGTCCGTGATGTTCGAGACGCTCGACACTTCCAGCCAGCGCTCCTGCCCGGGGCTCCAGGCCTCGAGGTCGTACTTCTTGGCCTGGGTGAAACCGGTGTCGCCCGTGCACATGGACAGGCGGCGGTAGCGCAGGCCCAGCCGGGCCAGGAGGTTCTCCGCCATCTCAGTCATCGTCTCCAGCAGCTCAAAGCTCTGCTCCCTGCTGCAGAAGGCCACCAGCTCGATCTTGTCGAACTGGTGGACGCGGTTCAGCCCGCGGACGTCACGCCCGTGGCTGCCGGCCTCGCGGCGGAAGCAGGGGGTGAAAGCCGTATAGAGCAGTGGCAGGTCGGCCTGGTCCAGAATCTCGTCGCGGTGCAGGTTGACCAGCGCCACTTCCGAGGTGGGAACCAGGAAGAAGTTGCCGTCCACCTGGTACATCTGGCCTTCCTTGTCCGGCAGCATGCCGGCGCCCAGCGCCGCGGCGTGGCTGGCGAGCAGCGGCGGCCTGATTTCCGTGAACCCCTGTTCCTGCAGTTCCGCCAGCAGCCAGCCCTGCAGTGCCCGGACCAGCCGGGCACCCTCGCCGCGGAATACGGGGAAGCCGGCCCCGGCCATCTTCACTCCGGCCTCCAGGTCCACCCAGTCACCAAAGCGGGGCAGTTCCCAGTGGGGTCGCGGCGTGAACGCGAACCCGGGAACCTCGCCATGCTCGGCCACAACCACGTTGTCATGCTCGCTCTTGCCGAACGGGACGCTCTCGTGCGGCAGGTTGGGAAGTTCCAGCAGCAGTTCGGTCACCCGCGCGTTCAGGCTGCGGCTGCGTTCCTCCAGCTGCTTGACCGAGGAAGCCAGTTCGCTCATCTCCGCCATGTGCGAGGAGGCGTCCCCTCCGTCGCGCTTCAGCTGGCCTATCAGGCGGCTCACGGTGTTGCGGCGTGCCTGCTGTTCCTCAAGGTCCCGGCGCAGCAGGCGTTCTTCTTCGTCTGCCAGCAGGAGCTCCTCCAGCGCCTGCAGCGCTTCCGGCATCTGCTTGGCCCTGATGCCGGCACGAACCAGTTCCTTGTTGTCACGGACGAAACGGATGTCAAGCATGCCGTCCAGTCTACTGCCAGCGGCTGCCCGCCACGGCATTGTTCACAGCGCAATCTGCAACTACGCGCTACAATCCGCTCATGAATGACAACAGCGGTCGCGGTGTGCGTATTGCCGACATGCTGCGCCAGATGGTTGGGCAGCGTGCCTCGGATATCCATCTCCAGGCGGGCGCGGCACCCCACATGCGTGTCGACGGCTCGCTGGTCCCTTTCGAAGGCGTTCCCAAGCTGATTCCTGCGCAGACGGAGCAGATTGCCCTGGCGATGATGACAGAGTCACAGCGCCAGATTTTCCTGCACCGGCATGAGCTGGACTTCGCGTTCACCATCCCCGAGGTCGCGCGCTTCCGCTGCAACGTGTTCCGGCAGCGCTCCAGCGTCGGCATCGTGATGCGTGTGGTGCAGGACACGGTGCCCAGCTTCGAGACACTTGGCCTGCCCAGCATGGTCCTGGAGGACCTGTCCGCCCAGCCTCGTGGCCTGGTGCTGGTCACGGGACCGACCGGTTCGGGCAAGTCCACCACCCTGGCAGCGATGGTGGACCACATCAACCGCAAGTACCCGCGCAACATAATCACTGTCGAGGATCCGATCGAAATCCTGCACAAGAACCAGCGTTCGCTGGTCATCCAGCGCGAGGTGGGACTGGACACGGCGGATTTCACTGACGCCGTCAAGTTCGCCATGCGCCAGGACCCCGATGTGATCATGGTCGGGGAGATGCGCGACAAGGACACTGTTGAGGCTGCCCTTACGGCAGCACAGACCGGCCACCTCGTGGTGTCGACGCTGCATACCCTGGACGCGGTCAGGACCGTGAACCGCATCATCGACTTCTTCCCGCCCCATGAGCGCGACCAGATCCGGATACTCCTGGCTGAATCGCTGCTCGGCATCCTGAGCCAGCGCCTGCTGCCCCGGGCTGACGGCCCTGGCCGCGTGCTGGCGCTGGAAGTACTCATCAACACGCCACTAATCCGCGACTACATCAAGGATGCGGACAAGACGCCACTGATCAAGGAAGCCCTGGAGGACGACAACATCAGGGGCATGCAAACCTTCGACCAGCATCTGGTGGAGCTCTACCTGGAACGCCGCATAACGATGGAAGCAGCCGTGAACATGGCCACCAGCCCGCATGAGCTGAAGCTCATGGTCACCCAGCGGCAGGGACTCGGGCGTGGCGAGGACATGACGCGGGTTTCAGGCCTCCGCCAGTTCCAGGATTGATTCACGGAGGCTGCCGGCCAGGTACAGCGAGCCTGACACCAGCAGCAGGCCTCCGGACGGGGTCGCAGCGAGAGCTGCCCTGAAGGCGGCCTGGTTGTCACCGATCAGGTCCGCTCCGGGCCAGTCAAGTGGCCCTTCGGGTTCCAGCGCAGTGCTGATCACCCGGCCTGCGGCGGCTGCCAGCACCCGGCAAGTGTCCAGGCGCTGCTTGCGTCCCAGGCCCGCATAGAGCAACGTGTAACCCGGCTCCAGGTCCCT
This sequence comes from uncultured bacterium, assembly GCA_964393655.1. Classification (GTDB taxonomy): domain Bacteria; phylum Deinococcota; class Deinococci; order Deinococcales; family Trueperaceae; genus CALDPK01. The sequence continues at coordinate 13,789 of CAYMUK010000017.1, forward strand.
GATGAGCGCGGCAGCTGCGGCCGGGTCGTGAGCCCCGTCAAGCAGCACGGTCCTGCCGGCCATAAGGAACCGCTCGCCCCGGGCGGGCAGCGGAGGCCGGCCGGTCCCCGCTGCGACTGAGTCCTCAGTCGCGTCCAGAATACGCAGCGACGCAGCCGCAAGCCGCTGGTTAAGCAGCCTGGTCCCTGTAGCAGCAGTCGCCCTGGGAACCATGAACAGCTCCCCATCCGTGGCGGGATGCACCAGCCGGCTACCCTGATCTGCGGCGACAGCGCTGATGACGTCAAGTGCCTCGCCGGTCGCGGCCGTGACCACGGGCACGCCAGGACTGATCGCCGCGGCCTTGTCCTCTGTGATCAGGCGGATGCTGTTGCCAAGCGTGGCCGTGTGATCCAGCGCGATGCTGGTCATCACCGTCACCACTGTGTTGCCCACGGCGAGTGTCGCGTCCGATCTGGCTCCCACGCCCGCCTCGAGAACAAGAAACTCGACCTGTTCCCTGTGGAAGTGCTCGAGTGCAAGGGCCAGCGTGAGTTCGAAGAATGCAACGGGCGGCAACTCACGGTCCCTCATGCGCAGATGGAACGCGGCCACTTCCGCCCGGTCAATCTGCCTGCCGTCCACGCTGATCCGCTCGCGATAATCGGCCACGTGCGGGGAGATGAAGAGTCCAGTCCTGATCCCCTCCTCTTCCAGGCCGCGGGCGATCATGGCGCTGACCGTTCCCTTGCCATTGGTGCCGACGACGTGGGCCACCCGCGCCGTCGGCTTCAGGTCGAGCACGTCCATGAGCGCCTGCATGCGGGCGACACTGCGCTCCTGGCCCGCACGGGTCTGCGCGAACAGCCAGCCCAGCGCTGCCTCGTAACCTGTTTCGCTCACCTGTAGCCTGCCGGTCAGTCCTGGCGTCTGCGCCGGCGGCGACCGCGGCGCGAACGGGAACGGCGTCCCGGCTGTTCCCTGTCCCGTTCAGAGGACCCGCTGGCACGCGCGGCCTCCCGGGTGCTCCCCTGCTCGCTGGCGATGCGGGTCAGCACCACGTCGATGGGTGCGCCCGCGATGCGCTGCTGCATCTGCAGGATCACGTGCGGGGCATCCTCGGCAACCCACAGCAGCGAGCCACCGGGAAAAAGCCGGTAGACGCGGGCGGGCCGCGGTCCGACAGCCGTCTCCAGGATAGTGCTGGTGACCAGTGAAACCACCACGTCCTTGCCAAGCATGGGGATGGTCGTTCCCGGGAGCTCCGGATCCAGCTGCCGTATCTCGAACAGCATGCCCAGCGGATCCCGGTACGGCTTGCTGAGCGGTTCCTCAGCCTTGTCCTTGCCACCGCGACTGGCCTTCACGAGGCCACTGCTGCGGTCGAACTGCAATTCGAAGGTGCGGTTCTCACCGCGCTTCTGCTGCTCCTCTTGGAACACGAGCGAATGGTGCTGGCGGGCGTGGCTGCGGCTAGTCTGGACAATTGTGTTGCGGCCCAGGGCACCGGAAAGCTGCAACCTGCCTTCCATGTGCACCGTGCTGCCCCGCAGCTCGGTTCTCAGCACATGGCTGCCGACCGGCGCACCGCGCTGGCTCAACTCATAACTCAGGACTTCAACCGGCATGAGTCAGGCTAGCACGGGCGGTCAGAGGATCTTGGACAGGAACGAACGGGTGCGCTCCTCGGCGGGGCTCTCGAAGAAGTGGTCAGGCGAGCCGACTTCCACGATCTGGCCGGCGTCCATGAAGATCACGCGGTCACCCACTTCACGCGCGAAGCCCATCTCGTGGGTCACCACTATCATGGTCATTCCGTCCTTCGCCAGGTTGACCATGACCTCCAGCACCTCGCCGATGACTTCCGGGTCCAGGGCGCTGGTGGGTTCATCGAAAAGCATGACCTTCGGCCCCATCGTCAGTGCGCGGGCAATGGCGACACGCTGCTGCTGACCACCCGAAAGCTGACCCGGGTACTTGGCTGCCTGTTCGGGTACCTTCACGCGCTCGAGGTAGTACATCGCCTTCTCGATCGCTTCGCTGCGCCTCCATTTGCGGACCCGCACCGGAGCCAGGATGATGTTCTCCAGCACCGTAAGGTGCGGGAAGAGGTTGAACTGCTGGAACACCATGCCGGTCTCACGTCGCACGAGGTCGATGTTGCGGATGTCATCGGTTAGCTGCGTGCCGTCAACGGTTATGGTGCCTTCCTGGTGCTCCTCGAGCGCGTTGATGCAGCGGATGAGGGTGGATTTGCCGGAGCCAGACGGCCCGATCACCACAACCACCTCACCCTGGTTGACGGACATGTTTATGTCCTTCAGCGCATGGAATTTGCCGAACCACTTGTTCAGGCCGGCTATCTCGATGATCTTCTGCCCACTGTCAGGTGCGTGGGCGGCGACATTGTTCGCGCTGCGTTCTGCTGTCTGGTTCATGCGCGGTTCCTCCGTTCGGCTGAAGCCGTCAGCCAGTCGGTTGTCAGGTTGCATTGGTTCATCCTAACGCTCTCCCACACCGAGCTGCTTCTCGAGCTGACGGCTGGCGATTGACATGCGGTAGGCGAAGAAGAAATAGACGAGCGCCATGAAGAGTGACATCTCCATGTAGATGCCACCCGAAATCTGCAGCGAGGCGGTCTGGTTGGGGATTATGCGGCGGCCGATCTCGAAGAAGTCGAACAGGCCTACGATGAACACCAGCGAGGTGTCCTTGAACAGGCCTATGGCCTGGCCGACGATGGCGGGCAGCACGGCACGCAACGCCTGAGGCAGGACGATGACGGACATGGTCTGCCAGCCGGAGAGTCCAAGGGCGCGGGCTGCCTCGCTCTGGCCCTTGGGCACGGCCTGCAGGCCGCCGCGCACGTTCTCTGCCATGTAGGCGGCGGAGAACAGCGTGATGGCCACGAAGCCACGAACGAGCGGGTCGATGGCATCGGGGCCGACGTTGAAGACGAGCGGCACCATGAGCGAAGCGATGAACAGCCAGGTAATGAGCGGGGCACCACGCACGATCTCGATGAAGACGATGCAGATGTACTTGATTGCCGGCAACTGGCTGCGGCGGCCGAGCGCCAGGGCGACTCCCAGCGGGAAGCTCAGTACGATGCCGACGACGGCCAGCACCAGGGTCAGCATGAAGCCGCCCCACATGCGCGTGCCGACGACCTGAAGGGGGCCGCTGTCAAAGACGCCGTAGAGCAGGATCACGGTGGCCGGGATGGAGGCACCCCAGAGCCAGGGCATGAAGCGCACCAGGCCTGGCTGGGCGCGCCCGAGGAAGTAGGCCAGCAGACCGGCACCGCTGGCGCCCAGCCAGAGCCAGCGAACGCTGGGCCAGAACAGGACGGCCAGGATGGTCGCCAGCCAGGCGATGCCCGCCATGCTCCAGTAGAAGCCGCGGATTATGTTGCCGTTCTCGGTTCGGCGCGTCGCACCCGCGCTCAAACCCAGCAGCGCCAGAATCATGCCGGTGACGGCCAGCGGCCGCCACAGCAGGTCGGGTGGATAGCGGTAGACGAACAGCAGTCTCATGTTCTCCCAGAGCGGACCCCAGGATGCACTGAACAGGACCCAGCTGACCAGCGAGACACCTGCCCAGACCAGGACAGCACCCAGTACCACCGAGACGACTGAATCGAACAGGTTCGCGAACAGGTTCCTGCGCATCCAGGCAACCGCTCCCGTAGTCCTTACCGGTGCTTCGCGAGCCGGAATCATCTCCATTCCCGCCTACCTCTCCACCAGCGCCATGCGCGCGTTGACAATGTTCAGAACGAAGGCGAACACGATACTGATGACCACATACGCGACGATCAGCATGAGGGTCACCGGAACGCTCGCGCCGGTCTGGTTCGCCACGATGACGCTGATGGCGAAAAGTTCGCCGTAGGCGGCGAGTGGTGCGAGCGACGAGTTCTTGGTCAGGTTCAGGTATTGGCTGATCATGGGTGGCATGATTACGCGCAATGCCTGGGGGAAGACAATGAGATTGAAGATGTGACCTGGTTTCAGGCCCAGGGCCCGGGCGGCCTCGGTCTGACCACGGGGCACCGCCTGGATGCCGGCGCGCACGATCTCCGCCATGAAGGCGGCCGTGTAGATGACGAGGGCGAACAACATCGCCAGGTAACTGGTGGACAGGCGGATACCGCCGTCGTAGGTGGAGACCGCAACGCTTGGCCGGCTGAACACCAGCGGTCCCGCGTCGCCGATCTCGTAACTGAACTCGATTGTGCTGGTACTCTCCGGCGTCTGCAGTGTAGGCAGTCCGAAGATGCTGTTCGGGTTGCCGCCTGCAGCAGCGGCTTCCTCCTCCGGCTCGGGTTCGGCCAGCGGCTCGAAGCGCGGCAGGCGCACCTGTCCGTCGCGGTCAGCAACCACGTAGCGCTCGAAGCCGGTCAGGTCCAGCTGCAGCGGGACGCCGGTGAAGCCCCTGCCCGTCGCCTCGTTGAGCTCCTCGCCGTCGTCCAGTTCGCCGTTGCCGTTTCGGTCTTCAAAGATGACGCCCCGGCTGGGGAACTGGGTGAAGTGGATGGAGAACCGTTCGGCGTCAGCCTCATTCGCGAAGTTGACGACGGCTTCCTCGAACTCCCCTTCCTTGATCAGGGGGAAGCGGAAGCTGGAATTCACCTGTCGGCGCGATTCGAACACGTTGTTGGAAGTGGCGGTGAGTCGGCCCTCCGCGATGCGCGCGGTGACGGGCAGGTAGGCGACCGTGTCCTCGGTGGCTGCGTCGTAGCGGCCGTTGCCGTTCAGGTCGCGGAAGGCGTTGCCACGGCCGCGGTCGACCAGGTAATCCAGGTCGATGTCGGACGGGATGCCCACGCGTGCGCCAGCCACGAAGAAGCCCGCGGTGGCGACAAGCACGAACACCAGCAGTGCAAGCGGCCAGGCGCTGCCCGGCCGGTCGGCACGCCTGATCGCGGCGCGGCGCCACAGCCAAATCACGATGCCCAGCACGAGCGCGCCGCCAAGCCACGGCAGCCAGGCGGAGAAGGCGTACGACGGGAACACCCATGGCAGGGCTATGCCGATGTTGCTCAGCAGCACCCCGCCGGGGAGTGTCACCGGGTTGGAGGAAAGCGGCGGTACGGCTGAAAGCACGGCTGTGTACCAGAAGATGATCTGCACTGCCAGCGGCGTGTTGCGCAGCAGTTCTACGTAACCGGTGGCTATGCGCTGGGCCAGCCAGTTGCTTGACACGCGCATGACGCCGATGACGACTCCCAGGATGGTCGCCAGCACCACGCCCACCAGGGCGACGCGCAGGGTGTTGAGCAGGCCGATGAGGAGAGCGCGCCAGTACGGGTCCTGCGGCGAGTAGGGAATCGGTGTCTCCGCGATGGGGACACCCGCCCGCGCGCCCAGGAAATCGAAGTTGGCCGGGATGTGCGTGCGTGACAGCGCGGTGGTCACGTTGTTGACAATGCCGGCGGCCAGGACAATCACGCCGATCAGGAACAGGATCTGCAGGAGAATCCCGATGGTCTTGATGTTGCGCCAGAACGGAATGCGCTCCGGTCCAGCCCCGCCTGTCGCAGTGCTCACTTGCTTGTTGCCCTCAGCCCGGTTGTGCCGGCAGATCGTGCCACGTGGTCCCCTCTCACCGGCCGGCGCCGGGTCTCGGAAAATATGGTCTTTGCAAAATAGTGGTGCATGCTTCTGGACTCTTACTCAAAACGGCAGGGGCTCCCGCTGGCGGGAACCCCTTGCCGGGTGCTGCGGTCTAGCGGAAGGGCATGCCGAAGATGAGGCCGCCGTTGTAGTACTGGTTGTTCAGGCCACGCGGGATGTTGAAGGGCGTGACGGTGCCGAGGTTGCGCTCGTAGATCTCACCGTAGTTGCCAACCTGGCTGATGACCTGGTACATGGCGTCGGCGTTGAGTCCGAGCTCGGTGATTGCCTGACCTTCGACGCCCAGGAGGCGGCGGATGTCGGGGTTGATGGTGCTGTCGCGCACGGATTCGACGTTCTCCATAGTCAGGCCGAACTCTTCAGCATTGAAGGTGGCGTAGACGACCCACTTGACGACGTCGTACCAGCGGTCGTCACCATGCAGGACCGAGGGCCCGAGGGGCTCCTTGGAGATGGTGGCGTCCATGACCATGTGTGCGTCGGGATCCTGGAGCGTTTCCTTGCGGCTTACGAGGCCGGACTTGTCCGTCGTGTAGGCTTCGCAGACGCCGGATTCGTAGGAGGCGACGGCCTGGTCGGCGGTCTCGAAGATGACCGGGGTGTACTGCACGTTCAGCGCAGCCAGGGTGTCGGCCAGGTTCAGCTCTGTGGTGGTGCCGGACTGCACGCAGATGGAGCGGCCTTCGAAGTCGGTCAGGGTGGTGATTCCGGAGTCGACAGGAACCATGAAGCCCTGGCCGTCATAGAAGGTGGTGGCGGTGAAGTTGGCGCCCCAGACGGTGTCACGGTTGCTGGTCCAGGTGGTGTTGCGGATCAGGACGTCGACCTCGCCGGTCTGCAGGGCGATCGGGCGCTCCTGGGCGGTCACGGGACGGAAGTCCACGGCGTCGGCGTCACCCAGAACTGCTGCGGCGATGGCGCGGCAGAAATCGACGTCGAATCCGGTGAAGCTACCGTCGGCCTCGACGTTGCCGAAACCCGGTACCTGGTTGTTGACACCGCAGACAAGTGATCCGCGGGCCTTCACTTCATCAAGCAGACTGTCCTGGGCAAATGCCAGGCCTCCAACTATGGTTGCGGCAGCTACAGATATGGCTACTAGTCTCTTCATTGGCGATTGACCACCCTTTCCTTGCACTTGGATTTTCGGCTGTGCCGTTCGCACTATATACCTGCAGGCGCAAACTTGTAAAGCAGGACACAATTGCCGCAAGGGAAAGGGCAACCCCGCAAGATTGCCCTGAAATGTTCAGGTTGTGATTGAAACCTGAGTGGCCTAACCAGCGCTAACAGGCCTCAGTTTTCCTGTTTATCCGGTAACGTGCGCGCAGCGTTTTCTATCGCCGAGCGGATGGCGTTGCGAACCGCGAAATCGACTATCGTCGTCCCGGTCCTGCCGACCCGCAGGTTGGTCAGCACGTTCGCGATGTCGACCGAGACGTTGCTCTGCGAGACTTCGCTCACCCCACGCCCCAGTGCCATGATCTCAGCCGTGTCCGTATCCACCAGCCTGATCTCCACTGCCACGCGCGCGGTCACGGTCTCGGCGGCACCACCGAAGATGCCAAGCACCAGTCCGCCGCCACCTGTGGTCTCGATTCCGAATTCCGACACACTGCCAAGCACAAGCAGTTCGGCACCCTCGATGCGGCCAATCTCGGCTGCGGTCGCGGGATTCACGCGCCCGGACCTGGCGAGGTCCTGCTCGAAGAGGATCTGGTCGATCTCGGCGCGCTCCGTGATCCGGAACTGCTGACTCTCGTACGCCTCGGCTATGAATATGTCCGCGACGCCCGTACCCAGTTCGCGGAAGAAGGCGTCACCTTCGCGGGACAGATCGACTGAGCCGATGCTCACACTGCCTGCTCCCACCGAGAAGCTGGGGACGGCGATGATGTAGCGCTGCTCGCGGGGCACCGGCTGCAGGCCGAAGGCCGCCAGGTGGGCCTGCGTGTCCTCGGTGGTCACGGTCGGCGCGCAGGCCGCCAGCAGCAGCACGGCCAGAAGGCCGAAGATAAATGGTCTCATGACTGCAATATAGCCCGGGGCGTGGCGGCGGATTCCAGCAGGAATCGCCATCCACGCCCCGGGCGCGGGTATCCAGTTTTGCTTTCCGCTCAGGCTGCGGCGCGCGCCGCCTGGGCTTCCTGTTCGTTCTTGACCAGCTTGGCCTTGATCTTCTTGAGCGTTGTGACTTCCTCCAGTGCGCGCTGGTCAAGCACGCTGCGGATGTCACGGATTTCCCACTGGACGCCGGGGATGACCAGTTGCTCCAGGGCGTTCACCCTGCGGCTGGTCTTCTTGATTTCCTCACCGATGCGGCGCAGCCGCGTTTCCGTGGCTGCCACCTGCACCAGGGCCTCTGTCAGGCGCCGGAACTGCTCGGCGGCCGCCAGTGTCTGGGTGCCGGCCTCGACGGGCGAGAACGGCAGCTCATGGCTGAACTCGGGCGGCTGGACCTTGGGCACCCTGACTCCGAACAGGTTGTCGACCGTTATCTCGACTTCCAGGTTCTGGCCGGCGGCCAGGCTCAGGCTGCGCACCGCTTCGGGTCCGTCCCAGGCATTGGCCAGGAACAGGCTGAAGTAGGCGTCGCGACCGACTGCTTCAAGGGCCCGGCGGGCAGCAAGCGACTCCTTGACCAGAGCGAAGAACTCGCCTATCAGGGCGTCGCGCTTGCGCTTCAGCAGGTCCGCACCGCGCTGGGCCAGCCGGAGCTGATCGCGCCGCTGCAGCAGGTTGGATCTGGTTGGGGCTACTGCTTCTGCCACGTCCCGGCTCCTCCCCTAGACTCGCTGGGCGCGGCCCGCGCTCCAGAGTTCGTCCATCTTGGCGCCGTAGTACTTGTCGATCTGGTCGTTCGACAGGCGCGTGAGTTCGCTCCTGGGCAGCGTCGAAAGCAGCGCCCAGGCCACATCGAGTGACTCGTCGATGCTGCGGTCCGTACTGCCCTGGTTGATGAAGTTGCTCTCGAAGCCGTCGGCGAATTTCAGGTAGAGCTTGTCGTTTTCAGACAGCGCATCCTCACCGGTAATGGCCACGAGTCGCCTGAGGTCGAGCCCGTTGGCGTAGGCAGCCTGCACCTGGTCGGCCACGTTCTTGTGGTCCTTGCGGGTCTTGCCCTCGCCGATACCGTTGCCCATGAGCCGGCTGAGGCTCGGGCCCGGGTTGATCGGCGGGTAGATGCCCTTGTTGTGCAGGTCGCGCGCCAGGTAGATCTGACCCTCGGTGATGTAGCCGGTGAGGTCGGGGATCGGGTGCGTGACGTCATCGTCGGGCATCGACAGGATCGGCAGCTGCGTGACGGAGCCCTTGCGGCCCACGACGACGCCTGCGCGC
>CAYMUK010000018.1:0-22062 GCA_964393655.1 uncultured bacterium
AGCCTGGGGTCCGCCGGCAGGTCCTCCAGTAGTGGCTGCAGGCTGCCATGGTGGGTATCAAGTTCATCCAGAATCGCTGAATGGTCCCATTTGCCGTCCGTGCCGCTGAACCTGCCGCTTGGCTCCAGGTCAGCCAGGATCTCCTCGAGCAGCGGATGGACCACCTTGACGTACTCGGTGCCTATGCGGCGCGTGTAAGTCGCTGCAAAAACAGGCTCGACTCCCCCACTGACTCCGGCCAGCATGCTCGTGGTGCCGGTTGGTGCCACGGTGAACACCGCGATGTTGCGGCGGTCCAGGCCGGCGCGCTTCACGCCTGCAGGCACGCCGCGTTCAAGGGCCAGGTCGGCGCTCTCGGCCAGTGCCGCCTCGCGCATCGTGTCGATGACGCGGCGGACTGCAGCGCGTCCGTCGGCGCTGTCGTAGCGGACGCCCAGGTGGATGAGCATGTCGGCCAGGCCCATGACGCCCAGGCCTATGCGTCGCTTGTCCTGGATGGCATCGTGGATCTCGGGCAGGGGCGCATTCTCGGCTGTGAGAACGTCGTCGAGGAAGCGGACTGCCTGCCGTGCGGTCTTCGTCAGTTGGGCAGTGTCCAGTCGGCCTTCCACGATGTGGGCTGCAAGGTTGATGGCGCCAAGGTCGCAGGGTTCGCCCGGGTACAGCGGGATCTCGCCGCAGGGATTGGTGGCCATAATTGGCCCGTCGATTTCAGCCAGTGGGTTGTGCTCGTTGATCGCGTCGATGAAGATGACTCCGGGTTCACCTGTCTGCCAGGCGTGCTTGGCGATCTCGCCGAGGATTCCTCTTTCACGCTCGCCTTCCTGCCCGGTGGAACGGCGCATGAACTCGTCCTCAACCAGCACCGAGATGTTGAAGGTGCTTATGTCACCTTCGGCCGCCTCGCGTTCCAGGTCCTTGGCGGTGATGAAGTCGAGCAGGTCCTTGTGCGTGGCCGACAGTGTGGCCATCCCGGCGCCGCGTCGTACGCCTGCCTGTCTCACCACCCGAAGGGTGCTGGCGAAAACATAACGGAGTGTGGCTACCGGACCCGCATACTCCGCGCCGCCGAGTGACGCCCACCGTGCGAAGTTCTCAAAGATCTCAACTGCGAAGCTCCCCGGTCCGCTGCTGGAGCCTCCACTACCTCTGACGGGTTCGCCTTCCGGGCGCAGGCCGGACAGGTCTATCAGCACGTCCTCGCCGCTGAGCAGCGCACTCACCATGTCGGCCGCAGCTGTCCAGATACCGTGGATGCTGTCGTCGACCCGGATCTCACTGGCATGCTTCGGTGCGGAACCGACTTCCGTGAAACGAAGGTTGGAGTACCCGCGCGTCTCGTAGTGACCGCGCACCAGGTCCATGTGTGTCCCGGAGCGCACCTTGTCATGATCGGCGTGGTCTTCGGCGATGGTCAGCCACACGGTCCCCAGAGGGCCCTCATAATTGCTCTTCGGTGGTATTTCATCCAGGTTCACACCGTTGCCGCCACCGACCTTGGTGACGAGGGCCAGTTTCCTGGCCAGCAGCAATACCCCGGGAGTGCTGCCGGACTGCAGTGGTGAGCCGTCCTGTACGAAACAGTTGAGCAGGTTGCCGTGAGCGCTCCCTGCACCGGCCAGAATGCGGCCGCCGGGAATGAAGCGGCGGGAGGTAATCAACCGGGCGTAGGCCTGAGCGTCCCGCTCAGTCTCTGCCACACCTTCACCCACCCGCACCGCGCCCGCAAGGAAGTCCTCGTCCTTGTCGGCGGCGTACTGCCGCTTCCAGATCATATCCTCCAATGAAATGACGTCCTGGTCGGCACTGATCGCATCTGCAGCCATGTTTGAAACCCTCCTGATGTAGGCAGAATCATACCCCTTGGGCTGCTGGCCCTGGGAACATACCGGCTTGACAGGGGGCCTGTATCATGTCGTGGACGAGGAAGCCGGCCTGCTCGGGGAATTCGCCCTGGCGCGGAGTCGGTGATGCTTCCTCCACCACCGAATGGCGCCTGAAGGATGGCCGGTTCGTGCTCGAGTATCTGGAAGTTGACGCCACCTATGATTCCGCGATCAATCCGGTGGTGGTTTCGATCACCGGAGGTAGAGCAGTGTCTTGCCATCGGCCGCACTGAACCGACGTGCCCGGTCCATTTTTCCCGGGGTACCCGGGGCTCATGGTATAAGCGGAGCCGCACAGGACGGCTGTCTTAACCGCCAGAACAGAGAACCGGGAGTCACGCAATAATGAAAATCGGATCGCACGTTTCCTTCTCGGGCAACGGCCTGAAAACCGCTGCCACGGAAGCCATTGGCTATGGCTCCACCTCATTCATGATCTACACAGGGGCACCGCAGAACACCAGGCGCAAACCCATGGAAGACCAGTTCGTGGCCGAAGGTCTTGAGCTGATGCAGGCGAACAACATAGCCGAGATAGTTGTCCACGCCCCGTACATCATCAACCTGGCCTCCTGGAAGCCGGAGATATTCGAGCTGGCTGTCGAATTCCTGCAGAGCGAAATCATGCGCACCGACTTCATTGGCCAGGACGGCATCGGCATCGTGCTGCACCCGGGAGCATTCACGGACAGGGACCGTGAATTCGGGCTGACGCGCATAGTCGAAGGCCTGAACGAAGTGCTCAGCCAGCCGGCCGGCGTCAACATCGCGCTGGAAACCATGGCCGGCAAGGGCACGGAAATCGGCCGGAGTTTCGAGGAGCTCGCGGAGATCATCAGCCGGGTGGACGACCCGGGGCGCCTGCGCGTGTGCTTCGACACCTGCCACGTCCACGACGCCGGCTACGACATCATCAACGACTTCGATGGCGTCATGGAGGAGTTCGACCGGACAGTGGGAATCGACCGTATCGCGGTTTTCCACATAAACGACAGCAAGAACCCGCGTGGTGCCCGCAAGGACAGGCACGCACCGCTCGGAGCGGGCCACATCGGCTATCAGGCATTGCGGAACATCGCCACGCACGAAGTGGCGCGCGGGAAGCCGGTAATCCTGGAGACGCCCTGGGTCGGGGCGGACAAGAAGCAGGCACGTCCCATGTATGAGGCGGAAATTGCGCTTCTGACCGGGCAGGCGGATTCACGCTTCGGCCCGGGGTTCTCAGCCGACATTGACCGGATCGACGGTCTGCTGAGCGAAGGCACCGGAGCGAAAGGTCGCGAGTTCGTCCTCGGCACCTGGGAGCAGTTGCAGGACAGGAAAGCGCGGACAGCCGATCCCCGGGAACCGATGCAGCGGATTCATGACCTGATAGTCGAGAACGGTCTGTTTCCCGGTCTCTCGGAAGAGCAGATCAACCACCGCATAATGGGTCACTTCGCCAGGGGCGCCTGACCCGGACTGCCGTTCAGCCCTTCACGCCGCCGGCAGCATGGTCGCCGGTCAGCGCATCCTGGAACGAATAGAACACCAGCAGGATCGGCAGGGAACCGAGGACGGCCGAGGCCGCAAGCGCACCCCACTGGGTATCGAACCTGCCGGTGGTGAAGTTGCGCAGGCCCATGCCGACGGTCCAGTTCTCCTGGCCCTGCAGCAGGGTGTTGGCCAGGATGAACTCGCTGTAGGTGCCGATGAACTGCATCAGGAAGATAAACAGCAGCATCGGCACGCTTAGCGGCAGGATTATGCGCCAGAAGGCACCCCAGCGCGTGGCACCATCCACCATCGCTGCCTCCTCCAGGCTGGGGCTCAGGCTCTCCAGGTAGCCCTTGAAAATCCAGGCGGCAAAGGCGATTGCCCCGCCCGAATAGGCAAGAATCAAGCCACTGAAGGTGTTGAGCAGCTCAAGCCGTACCATGAGCCAGTAGATTGCAACCAGCGCCATGAAGCCCGGGAACATCTGCACGAACACGAAGGTCAGCAGCGTCTGATAGCGGCCCTCGAACCTCATGCGGGCAAAGGCGTAACCGGCGGTTGCGCTGATGAGCACGGCGAACAGGCCCGTGGTGCCACTTACAAGGAGGGTGTTGCGCACGTAGAGGATGATTGCCCGTTCACTGGAGGCCGTACCCCGCTCCCCTGCCGCATTGATGGAATAGAAGTTGGCGGGCGTGATGCTGACCACCAGCCCGGCGGCGGCAAGGAAGATGCCGATGCCAAGGTAGCGGCTCCAGCTGTCCGCACGTCCGCGGGCGATGCTGCCGGACCTGCCCGCCAGCTGGACCGCCACGATGCCCAGGATGAACAGGAGCAGCAGACCCAGCAGCACCCAGTGCAGCAGTTCAAGGTGCGTCTCGCTGAGCACCCGCTCGTACTGGACTGTCGAGATTCTCGAGGGGTCAGGCCAGACGCCGGAACGCACGAAGATGTTGCCTTCCGTTGGCAGCGCGGTGGCCAGGGTGTTGTTGCGGTTGAATGAAACTGCCAGCAGGTAGATGACCGGGTAGAACACGGCGCTCACGATGCCCAGCAGCAACAGGTGGGTGCCGGCCGTCACCGCGTACGCAGCAGCCTTGCCTGGCCTGACCGCCTTGCCCCACGCCCAGGCAGCGAGGCCGATGCCAGCCACCGCGACCACGAACGCACCCAGCATGTAGCGCCAGCCGCCGGGCAGCACCAGGAAGCGCTCGCGGAGGATGGGGTCGGGCATGCTGGACAGGATCCACCAGACCAGCAGCCCGCTGGCGATCAGGATCAGGGGGACGGCAACCAGCCAGGCGGGATTGCGCTGCTTGGTCACTTGCGTTCCTCCTTGAGTGCACCGGTCACGCGGAAGTTGACCAGGCTCACCGCCACTGTGATTACGAAAATGAGTATTGATATGGCGGAGCCGAGGCCGTAGGCGTACCCACCCTGTGAACGGAAGGCCTCGTTGTAGGCCCAGCTGATCAGGATGTCCGTGCCCCGCGCCGTCGCAGTGCCCCAGGATGTGGGGGGACCACCGTCGGTGAGCAGAAAAATAAGGTTGAAGTTGTTGAAATTGAAGGCGAACGAGGAAAGCACGATGGGAATCATTGCCGCGCGCAGCAGCGGCGCGGTGAGGCCGGTGAAGCTCTGCCAGGGACTGGCGCCGTCGATCCTGGCTGCCTCGTAGAGTTCACGCGGGATTGCTGACAGCGCGCTCAGCACCGCGGTCATCATGTAAGGGAGGCCGAGCCACAGGTTGACCAGCAGGATGGCGCTCCTGGCGGCGGTCACCGTACCCAGCCAGTTGATCGGCTCGGGCGTGACATCGAACAGCTGCAGCAGGCGGTTGATGGAGCCGAAGTTCTGGTTCAGGAACCCTTTCCACACCTGGATCGTGATGATGTTGGGTAGGGCCCAGGGCAGGATCAGGATGGTCCGGTAGAAGTTGCGACCGCGCAGATTGGGATTGTTCAGCAACACGGCCAGCAGGACTCCGACAATCAGGTTCAGCACGATGGTCGCGAAGGCGAACATCAGGTTCCAGCCGAACACCGGCAGCAGCGCGCTCTGGGCCCGGCCGATGATGTTGGCGAAGTTGTTCCAGCCGACGAATCCGTAATCGTTGTAGCGCGCGATGCTGGTGGCCACGAAGCCCTCAGGCAGCGGCTCGCTGAGCTCCAGATTCGTGCCGTCCTCGGCGACGATCATGCGCGGTATCAGGTTGGAAATCTGGATTCTCAGGCCGTTCAGGTCGGGCGGGAAGGGTGGTTCCCGCTCCAGGATCACCTCGGTTCCGCTGCTTGTCAGGATCGCGGCAGTGAAATCGAAGCCCAGGTCGGGCAGGTGCATTTCCACCTGGATGGCGTCCCGGCCGGCCGGCAACGGGTCGGCCAGGGTCAGGACCGTGCCGTCAATTGTGGTGGCGTCCGCCGTGACCGTCTCGGCGCTGAACACCATGGCGCGCACGCCGACACAGCCGTTGCGCAGGTCGTCACAGTCGAGGATCCCGGCGTCACTGATCTCGAGCCTGGTGCCGTCCAGCTCAACGATTGGCGTGTTGCTGCTGATGTTCAGCTGGCCGTTGCGGATGCCTGCGTAGTCGGTGAAAGCCAGCCAGAAGGTGAGCGCGACCGGGAAGAACGTGAACGTCAGCAGGAAGAGTATCGCCGGCATCACGTAGTACCAGGGCATGAGCCACTGGAAGCGGCGGCCCATGATGACGAGCACCAGGACCAGTATGGCGAGCCCGGCGAGCAGACCCGTCCAGACGGGCAGGTCGGGCAGCACCTGCCACAGCCCGAGTAGCACTGCGTACCCGCCGATTGCGGCGATGACCATCGCCAGGGTCAGCAGCAGGAGAGATTTGAACAAGCCACCGGCCGTGGAACGGGCCTTGGGCAGCATCGCTTGCGGATTGGATAGGTCCACGCCCAGCCTGCCTCAGTTGCAGCAGCGGCCAGGGAACCTTGCGGGTAGGTCCCCTGGCCGGCTGCAATCAATCACGAATGGTCTGTCAGTTGCCTGCTACTTCGTCCTGCGCGGACTGGAGGCTGCCGGCGACGTCCGAGTCCTCGGTCTCCAGAATCACTGCCAGCGCGTTGCCCACGGGGGTCCAGACGCTGCCCATCTGGGGGATGTTAGGCATGGGCTCCGCGTTGAGCAGTGCCTGGCCGAAGCCCTGAACGATCGGATCATCGGACACGAGCTCGAGTGCGGAGTTGGAGGCGGGGATGCGGCCGGTCTCGACGGACAGGCTCACCTGGGCGTCACGGCGCGTGAGCCATTTGGCGAAATTGGCGGCTGCGACCTGCTGGTTGCTGAACTGGTTCATGAGCACGCCCTGCACGCCCATGAAACCGCTGAACGGGGTGCCGTCGGCAAGGGGCGGGACGGGCGCGACAGCGACGTTCACGCCGGCTTCGCGGTACTGGCTGATGGACCAGGGTCCGGTGTAGATCATCGCCAGGGCGCCATCGATGAACAGGCCGTTGGCGACATTGAAGTCGGTACCGGCGGGCATGAGGCCGTGGGCGTAGCGCAGGTCCTTCAGGGCCTGGGCGCCGGCAACCGCACCTTCGTTGGCGAGGCCCAAGTCATCCGGATTCAGGCCGTTTGCGTCACGACCGAAGACGTAGCCGCCGTAGGTGTGCAGCCAGCCGTAGGCGAAGTAGAAGTTGGGGAGGTCGGCCATGAAGCCGAAGGTCGTGTCGGTTGTCAGGTCCTTGGCCAGCTCGATCATGCCTTCGTACGTTGCGGGCAGTTCGCTCACCAGGTCGGTGTTCACGACAAGTGCGGGGCCCTCGACGAACATGGGTAGGCCGAACAGCTTGCCCGTGAACGTGTAGGCCAGGCGGGCCTGTTCACTGAGGTCGCTCAGATAGGCGTCAGTGGCATAGGTGCTCATGTCGGCCAGCACGCCGCCGACAGCCATCTCCGCCAGCTGGTCGTGGGGGACACCCACGAACAGGTCCGCGGCCTCACCCTGTGGTGCGGCCAGAAGCACCTGCTGCTTGAGCTCGTCCACGCTGAAGCGCACCAGGTTCACGGGGATGCCGAATGCGGCCGTGAAGGCATCAGCCTCGTCCTGCAGCCAATCAAGCGACTGATCGGCAAATGTGGTCCAGACCGTTAGTCCCTGTCCGAACGCCATGCCTGCGGTGGCCAGCACCGCCAGCATTCCTGTCAGAATCCGTTTCTTCATGTTCCCAGCTCCGTTTCCTGTGCCACGGGAACCACGGACCAGACCCTTGATGGGCGGACCCTGCTTGATTCCCGTCTTTCAATTTGTTCTGCCAAGGCGAGTTTATCCAGCGGTGGTGTTTTGGTCAACAACCTGCACTGCAGTTTGAGCCGGCTGCGAGGCGGCCCTTGAACGGGCGGCGCGGACCGCGCTCTCGGCCTCGTCCCTGGTGTCCGCGAGTGCGGTCAGGTGCCCCATTTTCCTTCCCGCGCGGGCCTCTTCCTTGCCGTACAGGTGCAGCTGGACCCTGGGGTCTGACAATGCCGCCGCCCACGCCGGCTCGCCTGCCTGCCAGACGTCACCCAGCAGGTTGGCCATCGCTGCCGGGCTGTGGAAGGAGGTGGACCCGAGTGGCAGGCCGCAGATGGCCCTGATGTGCTGCTGGAACTGGCTGCTGCCACTGGCCTCGATGGTCAGGTGGCCGGAGTTGTGGACCCGGGGCGCGATCTCATTGACCAGGAGTCCGCCATCCTTTAGCACGAACAGTTCCACGCACAGGACGCCAGTGTAGTCAAGCGCGTTCATGATTCCGTCTGCCAGTTCGCTGGCACGCGACCCCAGGTCGGCGTCCGCCGTGTCTGATTCAACGCTGGTCACGTCCAGTATGTGATTCGCGTGCTGGTTGCTAAAGAGTCCGTAGCTGGCCGTCTCGCCTGTTGCGCTCCTGGCGCTGATGACCGAGACCTCGCGTTCGAAGGGAACGAATGCCTCCAGCACGGCGTCACCTTCAGCGAGCAAAGCTTCGGCACGCGGGAAATCGCCTTCGGTGCGCAGCAGTACCTGACCCTTCCCGTCGTAGCCGAAGCCTGCGGTTTTCAGGACAGCTGGCAGGCCGACCGCGCGGCCGGCTTCAGGCAGGTCGGCCGCTGCGCGAACGTGTCGGAACTCAGCCAGCGGCAAACCGTGCTGCTGCAGGAACAGCTTCTCGCGCAGGCGGTTCTGGGTGACGTGCAGGGCATGCGCGCCGGGCCTGACGGTGGTGTGGGCCGCAAGGTACTCCAGGCTGTCACTCGGAATGTTCTCGAACTCGACTGTCACGACATCGCACGCGGCAGCGAAGCCCTTAAGTGCTTCCTGATCCCCGTACCCGGCCTGGACCGCCCCGTCAGCCACGGCGGCAGCCGGCGAGTTCCCGGGGTCCGGGGCGTAAATCAGCACCCGGTAGCCCAGCGGTCTGGCGGCGAGTGCAAGCATCCTGCCAAGCTGCCCGCTGCCCAGTATGCCGATGGTGCTGCCGGGCCGAAGCGTCTGCTCCGTCATGGTCACGGGAGGTAGTCCGGTGAGTCCAGTGGTTGACTCAAGGCTGCTGCCGCCTGCTGTTCGCGCCAGTCGGCCAGTCGCTCCGCCAGTTCCGGCTGCTGAAGCGAGAGGATGGAAACGGCGAACAGGGCCGCGTTGCGCGCTCCGGCCTCCCCGATGCTCATGGTGCCCACCGGCACTCCGGCCGGCATCTGCACTATCGAAAGCAGCGAGTCCACGCCGGAAAGTGAGGAACTGCGCACGGGCACCCCCAGCACGGGGAGCGTGGTCCAGGCCGCGATCATACCGGGCAAGTGGGCAGCTCCACCGGCTGCAGCGATGATCACCTTCAGGCCGCTGCCCTGCGCACCGCGTGCGAAGTCACGCAGCCTCTCAGGTGTCCGGTGCGCGGACACGATGCTCACCGTGTGCGGAACCCCGAACTCGCGAAGCAGTGCGTCGGCCGGCTGCAGAGTGGGGAAGTCACTGCGGCTGCCCATCACCAGTGCCACCAGGGGTCCGCTCGCCTGTTGTTCGCTCATCCGCTTCCGTCCTGCCCTTCGCTTTCCGCCCCATGGCCTGCGCTGGCGCGCAGCAGCCGGTCACGGACGGCCTCCCAGTCGCTCGACGTGGGGGGTTCTTCCACCAGAATAACCGTCACCTGCCCGTCCAGCTCGCGCAGGGTGGCGTAGAGCAGCCGGGCGTAGCCGGCGGGTTCTGCCGGCAGCTGGCGCCAGTCACCCCGGAAGTCTGCGGGCGCGGCGCGCAAGGCGATGACACCGGCGCTGGAACCGTGCCGAACCGCTGCAGCCACAAGTTCGCTGCCAGCTGCAAGCCTGGTCCTGGTCGTCGGGGCGTAATGGCTTGCCAGGCTGCCGGACACCCGCGGGGCGCCTGCCTGGTGTCCCCCCTGCACAGGCTGGCCCAATACCTCTGCCAGCCGTTCGGGTGTGACCGCACCCGGCCTTAACACCCGGGGAGTGGCGCCACTCAGGTCCACGATCGTGGATTCCAGCCCGACCTCGCTGGGACCGCCGTCAATAACGAAGTGGATCCTGCCGTCCAGCTCGTCCAGCACATGGCTAGCGCTGGTCGGACTTACGCGGCCGAACCGGTTGGCCGATGGTGCCACAAGCGCGAGTCCGCTGGCCTGCAGCAGGGCGCGCGCCACAGGATGGGCGGGCATCCTGAGAGCCACCGTGTCCTGGCCGCCTGTGACCACGTCCGCTGCCAGCTCCGAACGGGGCAGCACAAGGGTCAGTGGGCCGGGCCAGAGGTGACTGGCCAGCAACTCAGCCATGCGCAACAGGTCGGGCCCCGCCGACGTCCAGTCCCGCAACTGCTCCCTGGCTGCCAGATGCACGATCAGAGGGTGATCCGCCGGCCTGCCTTTGGCGCGGAACACTGCGCGAACCGCCGCCTCATCGGCC
The DNA here is from genome assembly GCA_964393655.1 of uncultured bacterium. GTDB lineage: Bacteria > Deinococcota > Deinococci > Deinococcales > Trueperaceae > CALDPK01. Next base: position 10,263 of record CAYMUK010000018.1, read on the forward strand.
GCGTTGGCCCCCAGGCCGTAAACCGTCTCAGTCGGAAAGGCAACCAGTTCACCGGCAACCAGTGCCTGCGCGGCGCGCTCCAGGTCGAGGCTGTCGGCTCTCAGCAACCCGGTCTTCACGGACGCTCCAGCACTATGATTCTCAGGTCGTTGACATTGGTTCCCGTCGGGCCGGTGAGCAGCGCGTGCCCATGCCGGCTGAAGAAGCCGCCGCTATCGTTGTCGGCAAGTGCCTGCTGGGCTTCCTGCAGGCTTGAGTTTGCGAACAGCCGACTACTGATCATGGCCCCGGCAGCGTCGCTGTGCCCGTCCTTGCCGTCAGTGTCCGCAATCAGCGCGTGCAGACCCTGCTGACCCCAGAGTTCACAGGCCAGGGTCAGAGCGAACGTGCTGTTGCGCCCGCCACTGCCAACCTTCGGTCCATTCAGGCGCACTGTGGTCTCACCGCCGGAGAGCAGGGCGCAGGGTGCCCGGAACGGTTCGCCTGCATTCAGGACCTGACGGGCGATGGCGGCGTGGAAGCTGGCGGCCGCGGCGCTGTCGCCGGTAATCGAGTCCGACAGTACATGTGCCCTGAAGCCCGACCTTTCCAGTGCCAGGGCGGCGGCACGCAGGCTCGCGCTGCCGCCGGCGATGATCCTGGTGTCCGCCAGCGGGTCCGGGGACTGCCAGGCGGCAGCGAGCTTGCGCAGGTGCCCGCGGGCTGCCGGCTGGTCGAGTCCGTACTTGTCCAGGACCAGAAGCGCGTCTTCCGGCGAGTCGGGATCGGCGACCGTTGGCCCTGAGCCGATGGCGGCAAGGTCGTCGCCCACCACGTCGGAGATGACCAGACAGACGACCTGGGCAGGAGCCGCCGCCCGGGCAAGGCCGCCGCCCTTGAGCCGGCAGAGTTTGCGCCTGACGGTGTTCATTTCACTGATCGCGGCACCTGACGCCAGCAGTCCGGACGCCAGCTCCTGCATTTCACTCAGGCTGACGCCATAGGGGACGCTCAGGAGTGATGAGGCGCCACCGGAGAGCAGCACCAGGACCAGGTCTTCCCTCTCAAGCCCGTTGAGTTCGCTCAGAACAGCCTCGCCCGCCTGAACGCTCGCCTGGGTGGGCGTCGGATGGCCCGCCTGAAACCAGGCCAGCGGACCCGCCGCCACTGGTGCCGGGGTGGGGGCGGCCACTACTCCGCTTATCCCCTGAACGAGTGACCGGTAGTGGTCCAGGGCCGCAGTCGCCATGAGCGGGGCTGCCTTGCCGGCAGCCACAATGACCAATTTCCCGCTCGGGGCGGGGGGCAGCTGGCCGGTCAGTGCCTGCGCCGGGTCCGCCGCTGTCAGTGCAGCCTCCCAGGCGTCCTTCAGCATCTTCTGCGTGTCTACTCCGGCCGTTCGCATCAAGGCAGGTTACAATGGCAGCCGTGCTGGGACTATTTCGCAGGCAGAACCCCGCGTTCCGCGATGACGGCAATTTCCTGCTGACCCGCGTTCGCACCGACCGCAACGGCGAAGTGATCCGTGTCCGCCTCTCCAAGACCAGTGAGATGAGCGTGGAAGCACGTGGCTATTTCGTTCGCAAGGTCCTGGTCGGCTCCAGGTCACTTGACCAGGCGATCCTGGAAGTGACCATGAACCGTGCCCACAAGGTGCTGAACGCCACCGTGGACGGCGGCAGTCTGATTCCCGTTCGCGAGTGGACCGACAGCGATCTCTGAACCGCCGGCATGATTGCGCCGTCTGATTCCGACAGCCAGGCTGACACCACGCAAGTCCGTGCCTTGGCGGCCCCGGTACTGCAACTCCTCTATGCCCACTATTTCCTGACCCGGCCGACCGGCGCCCGTGTTCCGCTGGTTCCCGAGTGGCGTGAACGGCTGCAGGAACGCTCGCCACAACTGCTGGAGGAGCTTCGGTCGCACGCAGAGCCGACAGACGGGCGGCACCACTTTTTCTCACTCGCCTGCGAGCTGGGTTACTGGGGCGACATGGACACGGACCGCTTCCTGGCTGACCTTCCCGGGTTGCCGTCGCGGCTCCTGGAGCAGCTTGAGTCCGGCAAGCAGGCTGATTCCCAGCCGGCACTTACAGAGTTCCTGCAGCAACTTGAGGGCTCGGGACATGACTGGGTCCTGCTCTTCAGGCGCCTCAGGGATTCACTGGTGGACGAGTGGCATGAGACAGGTCTCGAAACCGTCAGGGAGCACTGCGCGCAGTTCCTGGCCAGGTACGCGGAGAGTGACGACATCATCAAGGCTCTGCCGCCGTACCATTTCATCCGCTTCGAGAAGACGGCCACCTCCATTCGCTCCGCCGAGGGACAGCAGGAGCTGGTCGTGGTACCGCTCTATTTCGCCGCGGCGGGAGGTTTTTCGTTCGCCAGCGGCGGCCGGCAGTTCGTGGGATTCGGCCTCAGCTCCGAAGCGGTATTCGAGGACACCCGCAGCAAGGTGGATCGGGAGGCGCACGGCATCAAGGCGCTGGCCGATCCCACCCGCCTGCTGCTGCTCACCCTGATTACCAGATACTCCGGTTTCGCCCTGACAGTGGGTGACCTGGCCCAGTACCTCGGCGTGAGCCAGCCGACCGTCAGCGGCCACCTGAAGGTGCTGCGGGAGGGCGGTCTGGTGGAGGTGGAGCGGCGCGGCAACAAGTCGCTGTACCGGGCAGACATCGCCAGAATCCGCGGCCTGCTGGGCGACCTGGCGGATACACTCCTGCCGAACTGACTGGCTGCGGTTGCGCTACTGCGCGCTGGACAGATCCGGGCGCAGGGCAGTCGCCTCACGCAGGTAGATGTGCCTGATTTCAGACTGTTCCTTGCGGGTGTTGAGCTGCAGCATCACCCGGACCGCGCGTTCGGTGCGGCCGGGAACGTCAATCTCCGAGTTGCACATCAGGGGCACCTGGGTCATGCCCAGCCCCCGGGCGGCCTCGGCCGGGAACGTGCTCACCAGGTCACGGGTGGTGGTGAAGAATATGGCGCCAATCTTGTCGAAATCAGTGATGCCGTTCGCCTCGAGCATCGCCTCAAGCAGTTCCCTGGTGGCTTCCAGTACCAGTTCAGGTTCATCGCGTTCGACTGTGGTGGCTCCACGGATTCCGCGCAGCAGGTACGGTTTGGACTCCATCCTGCCGAGTCTACCGTCCGGCGGCCACCAGGGGTCGCGCCCCCGCGGCTGTTTCCACCACAGGTCCTTCCGTCACCAGGTCGAGCCCTGCCGCGATGGTGCCGGCGTCCGAACCCGGTTTCGAAGCCGACTCGCTCAGGTGCCGGCGCCAGGCGCGCGCACCGCGCTCGCCCGTGAACATTCCCAGTAGCGGCTTCACGAGGGTGCGGAAAGGCACGCCCGACGCCAGGCTTTCCTCCACGTACGGCAGCCAGCCCTGAACCGCTTCCCGGGGAGTGGCGGAAGGCGCTGACCCGCTGAAGAACCGGCTGTCAGCGCCCGCAAGTACCCAGGGGTTGTCGACCACGGCACGCCCGATCATCACACCACTGACCGAGCCGCCAGCCAGGATCGCCGCGGCCTCGTCAAGGCTCCGTATTCCGCCGTTGAGCTCGAACTCGAGTTCGGGCCGCAACGTCGCCAGGCGCTCCACGTAGCCATGGTTCAGCGGTGGAATCTCGCGATTCTCCTTCGGCGAGAGGCCCTGCAGCCAGGCCTTGCGGGCATGGACGCTGAACCGAGTGACTCCGGCGGCTGCCACGGTGTCCACAAAGGCAAGCAGTTGACCGAAGCTGTCCTGGTCGTCGACGCCGATCCGGTGCTTGACGGTGACAGGCATTGGACTTGCCGACCGCATCGCGGCAACCAGTTCTGCCACCAGCTCGGGTTCAAGCATCAGGCAGGCGCCGAACCTGCCGCTCTGGACCCGGTCGGACGGACAGCCGACATTGAGGTTCACTTCCCTGTATCCGGCCTGCCAGGCGACGCGCGTCGCCTCGGCCAGACCGTCCGGACTGGAACCGCCGAGCTGCAGCGCCAGCGGCTCCTCATGGGCGCTGAAGCCAAGCAGTCTGTCGGCTGCGCCGTAGCGGATCGCCTGTTCCGTCACCATCTCGGTGTAGAGCAGCGTGTGCCTGGTTATGCGGCGCAGCAAACTCCGGAAGTGCCGGTCGGTGAAGTCCATCATGGGCGCCACCGAGAGTGGGGGCATTCGCGTCATGCCACTGGCGCCGGCACCCGCTTCGGGGCGCGGAATGTGATGTTCTCCCACTCCCCTTCCTCTATCAGCTCGAGCGCTGGGTTCAGGCTGCGGAAATGGGCCACGATCTCCTGCACCAGGTCATCGGGTGTGCTGGCTGCCGAGCTGAGCCCCACGGAGTTGACGCCCGCCAGCCATTCGGGCCGGATGTCGGCCGCACTCTCCACACGCCGGGCGTTGCCGCACAGGTCCTCCGCAAGCTCAAGGAGGCGCATGCCGTTGGAAGAGTAGTCGCTGGTCACGACCAGGAACAGGTCGCAGCGGGGCGCGAGCTGCCTGACCGCGTCCTGCCGGTTCTTGGTGGCGTAGCACAGGTCGTCGCGGGCGGGGGTCACCATGTTGGGGAAGCGCTCGCGCAGGATGTCGATGGTGCGCATGGTGTCATCAACCGACAGGGTGGTCTGCGTCAGCACCACGACGCGTTCCTTGTCCGGCACCGTCACGGTGTGCGGATCATGGAGCCTGGGGTCCTGCTTGCGGTTGCCTGCCACTGCCACCAGGGTCGTGCTTTCCGGAGCCTCGCCTGAAGTGCCGATGACCTCCTGGTGCGAGGCGCTGTCCCCGATGAGCAGGATGTGGTAGCCCTCACGCGCGTATTTCTTTGCCTCGCTGTGCACCTTGGTGACCAGCGGGCAGGTGGCGTCTATGGTCGCCAGTCCCAGGCGGGCGGCCTCTTCCCTGACGGCTGGACTCACGCCGTGGGCACTGAAGACCACCGTGTCGTCAAGCCTGCGGCCCAGTGCGTCCAGTTCCTGGTCGACCCTCTCCAGGTCACCCAGGTCCTCGACGAAGTGGACCTGGTGCTGCTCCCGCAACCGGTCGACCACCGTGGCGTTGTGCACGATGGCGTGGTAGACGGGGAGTTCACCCCGTCCCTCGCGGCTGTTCGCCTCGGCCGCGTTCTCCACTGCCTCGATGGCCATGACAACGCCAGCGCAGAAGCCGCGGGGCTTGGCCAGATAGAGCGTACTGATCATGCTGCAAGCATACAGGCGCCCGGACGGCAGCGACGTGTCGCACGTGCCGCCCGGCGGTCGCGTGGCCGACCAGTTGCGGGGGACGTTCACGGGCATAATGAGCCATGCCAACAGGACCGCAGGAACCTTCCCGGCGCACAGGTCCACGGCTGTTCACGTGGACATTGCTGCTGATCCTGGCGCTGGTCGCCTGGGGTCTCATTCCCCCGGCCCTGGAGCAGGAGCGGGAACTGGCTACCGTCCAGTCGGGGCCGCCCCCGGTACTGGAAGCCACGGGTCGGCTTGCGGATGTGTATGAAGAGGCCAGGCCGGCGACGGTACGCGTGGAGGCACACTGCAGGCTCGCTCCGGAGGCACATCCGGCCGCCGGCATCGGCAGCGGCTTCTTCATTGACGAACAGGGCACTCTGCTGACCGCCTACCACGTGGTGCGCGCGCAGCGGCTGGGCCCACTTTGCCCCGTGCGCTACCGGGCCGCCACGGTTGCTGGCGAGAGCTACGAACTTGAACTGCTGGGCTTCGACGCCGTGCTTGACGTGGCGATCATGAAGGCGGCTGTGGACGCCCCCGTGCCATTCCTGCAACTCAGTGACAGCCTGCCGGTCAGTGGCAGTTCCATCGTTGCCATCGGCAATTCACGCGGCGAGTTCCTGGAGGACCGGGCAGGCACGGTCCTGCGGCGCAACGTCACGGCCAGCCAGGTCTCCTTCGCGAGCGGCACCATCGAGACCACCGCGTCCCTGGCACCCGGGGACTCCGGCGGTCCGGTGCTCGATTCCAGTGGCCAGGTGGTCGGCGTCGTCTCCTACATCTCCTATGTAACGGGCCCCGGGGTCGAGGAACAGGGGCTCATTCCCAGGCTGATCCGCGGCGCCTTCGACCGGCCGGATTACACTTCCTATGCCGTTCCGGTACTTGCTGGCAGTGAGCTGCACACGCTGCTGCTGAGTGGCGAACAGCGGGATATCCCGGTGATCGGCTTCGAACTGCAGTACAACTACCGGCCATCTGCAATGGGTGGTGTGCTGGGCAATTCTCCCGGAGTCGTGGTGGGGCCGGTCCAGCCCGGCGGTCCGGGCGACCAGGCTGGCCTGCGGAGCTTCCAGCGCCGCCCGGTGCGTGACGCCGCGGGCAGGACCGTGGGCAGCAGCATCACCGCTGATGTAATCGTGGCGCTCAACGGCTTCGCCACTCCGGATTTCGACCAGCTGCTGGCGCTCATCTACGAGTACGACGTGGGCGAGAGCGTGGTGCTCACGGTGCAGCGGGGCAGCGAACTGGCGGAACTTCCGCTGACACTGGCCGCGCGCCGTGACATCTTCGGCAGGTAACTACAAGGTCAACAGACGGAGCTGCGAAACGCCTTCCTTCCCTGGTAACGGCGAAGGCCGCCGGCAGATTGCGGCGGCCTTCATTAATATTGGTGGGCGATGGTGGATTCGAACCACCGACCTCGTCGTTATCAGCGACGCGCTCTAACCGACTGAGCTAATCGCCCCCGTTCTGCAGGGCGACCGTGATGTTAACACTGGCTCTGAATACTGGTCAAGGCGCGGTGGACCGCATGGCCCGTGCACATTCCGCTTCGCGGGATTCAGGGTGACAGCCGGGTTAAAGTCGGCGCATGAGCAGCTTCGTAGACAACACTGGTGAGGCCGACTACCACGGCAAACTGCGGCAGATTGCGGCCCAGTTGATCGCCTGGCAGGGCCCTGTCGCCCTTGTAAGTCACGTGGATCCGGACGGCGATGCCCTGGGCAGCACCCTTGCCCTCAAGCGCGCACTGGCTGCGCTCGGCAAGGAGACCAGCCTGGCGATGGAGCCGCCGCCCTTCCTTGAGTTCCTTCTGCAGCCCGGTGAGGTGCAGCCACTGTTCGCCAGCCTGCCCGAGAACTGCCTGCTGTGCGTACTCGATGTCGCCGACCGCCCGCGGGTGGCTGCCATCAGCCTGGAAACCATGGACACTGCGGCCTTCACCATCAACATTGATCACCACGGCACCAACGACCGGTTCGGGGACCTGGCCCTGGTCCAGCCGTCCAAGGCCGCCACCAGCCAGATAGTCAAGGAACTCATCGACCTGCTCGGCGTCAGCTGGACCCGGGAGGTGGCCACCCCCTGCCTTACCGGGCTTATCACCGATACCGGCAGCTTCCGCTTCTCGAACACCGACTCGTCCGTGTTCGCGGCGGCGTCGGACCTGCTGCAGCACGGTATCGACTATGGCGACCTGGCTGACAGGCTGCAGTGGCGACCCAAGGGCTACTACCAGTTGCTCGGCCGCGTGCTGGCCACGCTCGAGTACCCACTGGACGGCCTGGTGGCCCTGGCGTGGCTGACGCCGGAAATGGAAGCTGAAGTCACTGCCGAAACCGGTGATTCAGACGATTACGTTGGCATGATCCGCTACGCCGAGGGCACGCAGCTCTCGGTTTTCCTGAAGAGCCGGGAGGACCACACGAAGGTCTCCGTCCGCAGCCGCGGGGAGGTTTCCGCTCAGAACATCTGCGTGGAACTGGGCGGGGGCGGCCATGTGCCCGCTGCCGGGGCCAAGGTGATGGCTGACCTGGAGACAACACGCAAGCTCGTGCTGGAAGCGACCGAACGCGAGCTGCGCCGAACCGGGCACATTGCCTGACACGTCCAGGCAATTGCCGTGCAGGCAGTGACGTCACTCCCCCGTCTGACCTAGAATCCAGTTAAGTGATGCTCAGGTTCCTGGAACTTCGCGACTTTGCGCTCATCGAACGCCTGGAACTCGAGCTTGCTCCGGGTTTGAACGCCTTCACGGGTGAGACCGGGGCAGGCAAGTCGATTCTGGTGGATGCGCTCCTGCAGCTGGCTGGCAATCGCGCCGATTCCGGGCTCATCCGGGCGGGCTGCGACACGGCACTGGTGCAGGCCGAGTTCACTGGCGAAAGCCGAAGCCTGACCCTGACCCGCCGCCTGCAGACAGGCAGCCGCAGCAGCGCCCGGGTCGACGGCGAGCAGGTGAAGCTTGGCGAGCTGGCGCGCACGGCAGCACCGGTCATCGCCATCCACGGACAGCACGCGGCAATCGAGCTTGCCGACCAGTCGGGCCACCTCCACCTGCTGGACCGGCTTCTGCCGGAAGCCGCACGGGAACAGCTCGGCAGGCATCAGGAACTGCACGCGCAGTGGAACGGCGTAACCAGCGAGCTGGCCGCGTTGCGGGACACGGTGGCCGAACGCATACGGCGGCTGGACACGATCAACTGGCAGCTGGAGGAGATCCGGGCCGCCAGACTTGAGCCTGGCGAGGAGGAGGAACTGCGTGCGACCCTGGGTGAACTCAGGCATGCCGATGCTGTCGCAGCCGGCGGCTCAGAGGCACTGGCGCGGCTGACAGAGGCCGACGAGTCCGCCATCAGCGCGCTTGCCGCCGCGAACCGCGCGCTCGACGCGGCAGCCCGGCACAGCAGCGCACTTCAGCCACTGGCTGAGGAGATAAGGCAATCGCTTGCGGCAGTGCAGGCGACTGCCAGCGAGCTGGAGGCGTTCCTGGCGGACTTCACCGCCGACCCTGAACAGCTGGAGCGGACTGAATCGCGCCTTGCCCTGCTTGAGCGGCTTAAGCGGAAATACGGGACGGACGCGGACGAAATTCTCGCCTACGCCACCCTGCTGGAGCAGGAGCAGCAACAGCTGCAGGAAGCGGACGACAACATCGCGCTGCTCGAGAACAGGCTGGCGGAGCTCGCCACCCGATTGCAGGAGTCGGCAGCGCAGCTGACAGTCGCCAGGCAGGAGGCGGCCGGCAGGCTGGAGCATAGCCTGCTCGCCCATCTGGCCCGCCTGGGAATGGGGGAATCACGCTTCCAGGTGGCGTTCAGCCAGCTGCCGGCTCCCGGCAGGTTCGGTGCCGAGCAGGTCAGGTTCACGTTCAGCGCGAATCCCGGCGAGCCGCTCCGCGACCTTGCAGAGGTGGCATCCGGCGGCGAGCTCTCCCGCCTGCTGCTGGCCCTGAACCTGGTGGCCGGTGCGGAGCAGCCGGTGCTGGTATTCGACGAGGTGGACGCCGGCACCGGAGGCAAGGCGGCACTGGCCATCGGCAACTTGCTGAGGCAGCTGGCCGCGTCCAGGCAGGTGCTGGTGGTCACTCACCTGCCGCAGGTGGCCGCGTTCGCCCACGTGCAGTATCACGTCAGCAAGCAGGAACGCGGCGGCAGGACCCTGACTTCCGTGGCCAGACTGGACGAGGCGGGCCGCCGGGATGAACTGGCCCGCATGCTGGCAGGCAAGTCCAGCGAAGCCTCGTTGCGTGCTGCAGCCGAACTCCTTGAACAGGCCGCGGATCCTGTGGCCGGAACCTGACTCCAGCCGACAACAGGGGGCATCCGTATTGACTACAATGTCGCAACCCAAGGGGTGGGCGATCGCCACCCGAAAGGACGGTGACTGATCAGTGTTCGATGCCACAGGCAGCCAGGAAGCAGAGATCTGCCCGCGCTGCGGAAGCGATGCGACAATCACCTACCACTACGAGGAGGGTTTCGAGGAACTCGAGTGCAGCGCGTGCGGCTACGTGTCTGATGCCGAGGAACTCGGGGCCCTTCAACGTTACGACGGGGAGCTGCTGGAATCCGAGGCGGGTTCGGGCACTCCGATTCCAAGGTCAGGCAAGCGCATAGACGCTTGAAGGTCAACCTGCCAAGGAGGAAAAGTGGCTGACGAACGGTCACGACACCAGGGCAAGTCCGGAAACAAACCCACTGGCAAGGACGCCGGAAAGGATCTGGAAACCATGGAGTTGAACGTCGCCCTCAGTTCGGATGACATCATCCGGGGACTCAAGCACTACAAGCGCATCGCCCGGCAGGACATGCTGCAGGCCACTGAACTGGCCAGCCCCGAGCGGGTCACTCTGCATGCCGAGAACAGGCGCCAGGTATACAGTCGGCTCGCCGAAGTGGCGGCAGTCGAACCCGCCAACGAAGTGGTTCGCGAAGCACTGCGGCTTTACCAGGAGCTGCCTTTCGTCACCGGCACTCCCGAGGACAGTTTCGTGGACATCAAGGGTCGCGAGAACGCACTCGAGAACTTCTTCCTGATGATCAACCTGGAGCCGCGCATCAGGCGCCAGGTGCGCAGCCAGCGCTCGCGCGTCCAGGAAGCCTGACTCAGTCCGGGCACAATCCGGTACCGTAGTCAGGCGTGGACCTGACTGAACTCAAACAACTGGCCAGCCGCAAACCGGCTGAACTGAAGGACCTGTCCGACAACCTGGTGTTCGGTGCCGGCGCACCGGATGCCAGCCTCATGCTTGTGGGTGAGGCACCGGGAGCCGATGAGGATGCAGCCGGCCTACCGTTCGTGGGGCGTGCCGGCCAGCTGCTGGACCAGATTCTGGGCAGTGTCGGCCTGGACCGGGATGCGGTGTACGTCAGCAACATCGTCAAGTTCCGGCCACCTGGGAACCGCAACCCGACGCCCGCCGAGGTGGCCGCCAGCGAGGGAATCCTCTTGGAGGAGATCCGGCTGGTGAAACCCCAGGTGATTGCTCCCCTGGGCAACGTGCCCACCCAGTACCTGCTGCAGACGCGGGAAGGCATCACGAAACTCCGCGGCAACTGGTTCGAATTCCATGGCATCCGGGTGATGCCGCTCTACCACCCGGCATACCTGCTCAGGAACCCCAGCCGAACGCAGGGCAGTCCCAAGTGGCACATGTGGCAGGACATGCAGAAGATCAAGGAACTCCTGGATCAGCTGGATGGCAAGACCAGGACCAACGGCCTGAGCAGTGCCCGCCAGGATGGGCTGTTCTGATGCGCGCAGTCGTGCAGCGGGTGATCAGCAGCCGCGTCACGTCCGGTGAGCGTGTCCTTGGTCAAATCGGCCCTGGTCTCATGGTGCTGCTGGGCGTCACCCACGCGGACACCGCCGATGATGCAGAGCGGCTTGCTGGCAAAATCAGTCGCCTGCGGATATTCGCTGACGAAGCCGGCAAGATGAACCGGGCTCTGGCAAATGTCGGGGGCGAAGTGCTGGTGGTGAGCCAGTTCACGCTGTTCGCCGACGCTCGCTCCGGCAACCGGCCCAGCTACACGCAGGCGGCACCACCCGAAACCGCCGTGCCGCTCTATGAGCATTTCCTGGCGGCGCTAAGGCGCCAGGGCTTCCGGGTGGAGTCCGGCGAATTCGGCGCGGACATGCTCGTGGAGATCAGCAATGACGGGCCGGTGACCATCCTGCTTGATACGGACAGCCTGTGACCAGCCCGTGCTGCACGGGCCTGCGGGCGTTGTAAGAGTTCCGTAAGATTATTGTAATAGCTGATTCGTAAAACTCCACCTTGAGGAACCGAGGTGACACCGTCTCCTCTTCCCGACCTCTTCCGAACTGGCTTCGTGCCTCCCACACGAAGCCAAATTTTCTTTTCCGCCAGAAACCATCACTTCGCTGCCGCCACGGAGCTGCTGCGACCTGACCGCTTGCGGGGCCCCCGGCCAGACGTTATACTCACCTCTGCCCTGCCGCCGGCAGGGAGCACTCATGGCGATGTAGCTCAGTTGGTGAGAGCGCACGACTCATAATCGTGAGGTCGTCGGTTCAAGTCCGACCATCGCTACCAGCGTTCAGGACGCGGTTTCTGCGGAGACCGCGTCCT
>CAYMUK010000019.1:0-9946 GCA_964393655.1 uncultured bacterium
GGAAGCTGTCCAGGCCCGCCTGGGAGGCACCCGCATTGTTCTGGATCCAGGTGAGTAGTACCACCCCGATGGCGAAGGTGACGCTCAGGATGGTGCCCATGATCGCATCAAGTTTCAGGCGGCTGTTCCGCTCCAGGAACAGCATGAGCAGCGCCGCTGCCAGGCCGGTCACGAGCGCCCCCAGCAGCATGCTGGGCAAATGACGGCCGCCCGCGATGATGAAGCCCAGGCAGATGCCCGGCAAGGCTGCGTGTGACAGGGTGTCTCCCAGCAGGCTCTGGCGGCGCAGCACGGCGAAACTGCCCAGCGTGCCGCTCAGTATGCCCAGGAGCAGGGCACCCAGGGAGACGTTCTGCAGGGTGTAATCACCGAAAACGGCTGCCACGCCACTCATTGGCTGGCGGGCCCGTTGTCGTCGACCTCCTCCTGCGGGAAGAGCCGGTTTCCCTGCAGCAGCGCGATCTGCCCGCCGTAGGCGTCGCGGAGGTTCTCCGCCGTGTACACCTGGTCCACCGGCCCCTGGGCTATCACCCTTACGTTCAGGATGAGCATCCAGTCGAAGTAACTGGTCACGGTCTGCAGGTCGTGGTGAACGACCACCACTGTCTTGCCCTCATCACGCAACTCCCGGAGCAGGGCGATGATCACCCGCTCGGTAGTTGCATCGACGCCGGCCATCGGCTCGTCGAGGAACAGCACATGCGCCCGCTGCACCAGCGCCCTGGCCAGGAACACCCGCTGCTGCTGCCCACCGGAGAGCTGGTTGATCTGCCGGTTGGCGAAGTCGGTCATGCCAACCCGCTCAAGCGCTGCGCTGGCCTGTTCCACATGCTCGCGGCCAGGTCGCCTCAGCCAGCCGATATGGCCGTACAGTCCCATCATCACCACGTCGAAGGCTGTGACCGGGAAGTCCCAGTCGACACTGGTGCGCTGCGGCACGTAGGCCACGCGCCCCCGCTGCCTGCTGTAGCGCTGCCCGAGGATGTAGACGTGACCGGCGGCGGTGGGAACCAGGCCCAGCATGGCTTTGATCAGCGTGCTCTTGCCTGCCCCGTTCGGTCCGACAATCGCTGCCAGCACGCCTGGCGGTATGTCCAGGTCGATGTCCCACAGGACAGGGGTGCTCCTGTAACTGACAGTAAGGTCCTCCACGTGAACCGCAAGTTCCGGCTCGTGGATCAATGTCCGCTCCATTCCTGGGTGTACGCAAGGAGTTCGGCCGGCAGTTCGGGTAGAGCGCCGCCCAGCTCGGTGGTGATAACCCGGGTGTTGTGGATGAGCATCCCGATGTAAGTGCCTTCCGGTTCGCCCTCCGGTCCCATGGCGTCAGAGTACAGCTCACCGCCCAGGCGCGTCCGGTCACCGGAGGAGTTCACCGACTCAAGTACGGCCTGGATCGTGCGGGGACTGATGGTGCTCTCCACAAACACTGCTGGGACACCGGTCTCCAGGATCAGCTGCACGGTGGCCCGTATGTCGGCGATGCCAGCCTCCGCTTCGGTACTGAGCCCCTGAATGGCAGCCACGTCCATCCCATAGGCACGGCCGTAGTAAGCGAAGGCGTCGTGGGCGGTCACCAGTTTGCGGCTGCGTTCGGGGATGCCGGCTATTGCGTCAGCAATCCAGTCGTGCAGGGCGTGCAGTTGCTGAGTGTAGTCAGCAGCGTTCTGCCTGTAGGAGTCCGCATTGTCGGGATCGAGTTCCGAAAGGTGGGCTGCTATCACGGGCGCGGTCAGACTGAACAGGCTGGCGTCCATCCAGGCGTGCGGATCCATGACGGTGCCGGCGGTGTCCGCGGCGAGCAGCCGCTGAGGCGGCAATGCCTCCTCGGCGACGGCCACGGCAGGCGTGATGGTCGCGAAGCGCTCAAGCACGTCGGCCAGCTGGCCTTCGAGCCCCATACCGTGATAAAGGATCAGGTCCGCCTGCTGCAGGTCCTGAACATCACGCGGTGTCGCCTTGTACAGGTGGGGGTCGACGCCCGGACCCATCATTGCGCTGATATCGGCAAATTCCCCGGCCACGTTGCGCGCGATGTCGGCAAGCTGACTGGTTGTGACCACCACCCTGGGCTGCGCGGCGGCAAGCCCGCACGTGACGATGATGACGGTGATAATTAGTGCTCGCATCAGCAGAACCTGCCTGCTTCCCGGCAAGCCAGAGAAAAGTTTAGGCATGCCTAAAACAAGCATACTGTCCGTGTGCATGGGGGTGCAATAACGCTCAAGCCTTGGCGCGCTGACCCAGGTCCCCGCGCACATCCAGCTCGCCGGCCACATCGCCGATGGCCGTTGAGGCTCCCAGCCAGCCGGCGAGCAGGAACAGGTACTCCTCGGCCTGCTCACGTTCACCCGCGAACAGCACCACACCGCCGTGCCGGGTCATGAACACGACGGCGGTGGCTGTTTGACCGTCGCTCTCGCCCTCACCGATCGTGATGATTGCGCTATTTACCACGTTGAACAGGTGCAGGGTGTCCAGCCAGACCCAGCCGAGTTCAGTCACAAGCTGACCGGGCGGCTGCGAATCCTCTGACTCAGCCTCGAATTGCTCCACGAAGCCGTCGTCGGCTTCGAGGTCTTCGGCAAGCCGTTCCAGCGTGTCGAAGCAGGTCTCGGCATCACTGTCCAGCAGTACCAGTCCGGTCTCATCCGCATCCTCGAACAGGTTCACGTGCGTCAGCTCTGCCTGACCCTCGCTCTCCCCCGGCCGGACCTCGATGAACACGCCCCGGTCGGGGTCGCCGATAGTTGCCAGTCCGAAAAACATCCACATATGCGCTCCCCAGGAAACACGCCGTCAAGGCTCAACTGAAGAGTATCAGCCATACGCTGGGGCCAAGAGTATAGTCAGGCAATGTACCTGGTGACCCTGGGCAGAACAGCGCTGTCCGGCAGCAGTTTCCGGCGTCAGAAGCCACTGTTGCTGCTGGCTTACCTGACTCTTGAGGGACCGCGCTCCAGGCGTTACCTGGCCGAACTGTTCTGGCCTGGTGCGACCGACAACCTGAACAGCCTTTCAGTCGCGCTCTCGCAGATCAGGCGGGGGACGGAGCTGTCCCTGGGAAGTGACGACCAGCATGTCTGGGTCGTGCTGGAGAGCGACGCGGCCGACCTGCGTGCCGCGCTGCGGAGCCTGGATCTCGACCGGGCGCTGCAGCTCTACGGCGGACCGTTCCTTGACGGTGCCGGCAGCGACCTGGGTGAGGAACTTGAGGAGTGGCTGTACGCCACGAGGGAGCATCTGGCGGCGGAGTTGCGCGCCGCAATGCTCAGGGAGGCCGAAGCGCAGGCCGGCGTGGGCAGGTTTGCCGACGCCGCCGGTATGGCGGAAAAAGCCTGGCAGCTGCCGGGCGCACCCGAGCCTGAACCGGAGGAACTACCGCGTTTCCACCGCCTGTTCGCGGCAGGTGACAGTGCCCTGGCCGCGGACGTGGAACAGGCCGCCAGTGAGTTCGGACTCGAACTCCTGCAGGACAGCGGCCAGGCCCGGGCCCAGCTCCGGCAGCCGGTACTCGGCAGGGATCACGAGCTGGCCTCGTTGAGACAGTTGCCCGCGGGCAGTTGGGCCTGGCTGCAGGGTGCTGCCGGCATGGGGAAAACGACGCTGCTGCGGGCAGTGGGTGGCACCTACCTGCCTGCCCGCAGTGGTCTGCCCTACGCCACCCTCGAGCCACTGCTGCATGACCAGACCGAAAGCGACCCTGCCTGGCTCCGCAAGCACCTGAGGCAGTTGGCCGGAACCTGGCTGATCGATGACTGGGAACGGATGGACGAGGCTTCGCGAACCCTGCTGCTGAGTCTGCGTGAACTGCATATCCAGTCCCGGGTCGTTATCGCCAGCAGCACTCAGCCGGCATTCCCGGTCGAGCTCAGCCTGGTCGTAGGACCTCTGTCGCAGGACGCGCTCAGAACGCTCTCGCAGGGATGGGAACGGACAGGTGGCTTGCCCCCGCTGGTAGCCGCGGAACTGAACAGGCAGTCGCCCGAAGCCGCGCTGGAAGCGATCATCCTCGAGCTGAGCGATGAAACCAGGCAGTTCCTGTTCGGAATCAGCCTGCTGGAGCAAGCTGATCCTGTGGTAGTGCGCAGGGCGCTCAGGCTGCCCGCAGCAGTCACGGCCGCGTCACTCGAATCGCTGCGGCTGAGCGGTCTGCTGGATGCCACGGGCCAGGTGCGGGCGGTGGACTCGCTGCGGGAACTGCTGAAGCGGCAACCGGCAACCCAGGCGGCAGTGGCACTGCAGCTCGCACGTGAGCTGCCGGTCACTGAGTCCTACCGGCTCTGGCTACTGTCCCGCGCCCTGTGGGAAGATTCCGACCTGGCTCACGTAGTCGCGGCGATTCTGCACCAGGCAGCACAGCTGATAGGCAGGGGGTTCCCGCTGGCAGCCGCAAAGGTATTGGGGCAAGCCCCGCCATCAGCTGCCGTGGAACTCATGCGGGCACGGGCTCTCGAGCGCGCCGGGCATTACCGGGAGGCGCTCGCTGCGCTCCAGGGGGCGGACGACGGTCCGACAGCCGCGGCCGTGCGCGCGGCTGCCCTGCTGCGACTGGGACAAACGGACGAGGCCCGCGAGGCAGCGACCAGCGCGCTCGCCGGCAGCCTGGAGGACCGTGCCTGGGGTCAGAACACGCTCGGCCTCCTGGATTTTGCGGCAGGCGATCCAGATGGTGCGGCCAGGGCCTTCCGCCGGACGGCAGCCCTGTGGAGAGCAACCGGGCAGACAACGCGGCTGGCCGACACCCTCAATAATCTGGCAGTGGTCAGCAGCGAACTTGGGCAGAACAGCATGCCTCTGTTCAACGAGGCGCTGCAGCTGGCCGACGGCAACGCTGCAGTGCTTTCGCGGGTAAAGCTCAATCTGGCCCGCGTGCTTGAGCGCCTTGACGACCCGGCGGGTGCTCAGGCCGCCCTGGAGGAGGCCGGCACCCTCAGCCGGGAGTCCGGTGACGTGGCCACCGCCGCCCGGATATTCAACAATCTTGGTGCACTGAAACACCGGCAGGGCGAACTGGCGGCCGCGGGTGAGGCTTACCGGCAGGCGCTGGAGCTGGCAGGTCAGGGAGGCGAGCAGCGCCTGCTTGCCGTTACGCTCGCGAACCTGGCGGAGCTTGAGCTTGACTTCGAAGCGTGGCAGGAGGCAGTCAGGCTGTTCAGCCAGGCCGGGTTCGACCCGCAGGAACTCATTGCGGAGTTACCTGCCAACCATCCGTTCAGGGAGCGTTCAGGGGACCCGCCCTAATGTTGCACATGCCACGGAGCGTCTACGATTTCAGCGGTGAAACCATTCCTGAACCGGCGTCAGGCGGCACCGCCCGCGGCCTGCCCGGCCTGTGCCATGACTATCCGGTTGCGTCCCGCAAGCTTGGCGCTGTAGAGCAGCTCGTCGGCGATGCGCATGAGGTCATCTGCCGTGGCCTGGGGATGGTCACTGGAGCTGATGACGCCGGCACTGATGGTGACGGTTAGCTCACCGGCGAGTCTTGTCCACTCGAATTCGTTCACTCCGGCATGCAGTTTCTCGGCTACGGCTACTGCCGCGGAAGAATCCGCGCCATTCAGGAGCAGTGCGAATTCCTCGCCACCCCAGCGGGCAACCACATCGGACTCGCGGACGGAACTGCGGAATATCCGCGCAAGCTCCTGCAGTACCAGGTCACCGGTTTCGTGACCGTAGGTGTCGTTCACAAGTTTGAATGCGTCGACGTCCAGGAAGATCACGCTGAAGTTCGTGTCGGATTTCCGCATGCCCCAGATCGCCGACTCGAGCTTCTGGGTGAAGTAGCGCCTGTTGCGCAGGTTGGTCAGATGGTCAGTGGTGGCGAGTTCCGCCAGTTCTTTCGACTGGTCGGCGAGTCGCCTGTTCGCTTCCACCAGTGCGCTGGCAGTGACCCTGACCAGTTCCAGCTCGCGCTCGAGCGACTGCTCCAGTTCTATGATCTCCGTCTTGCTGCTGGTCCTGGCCGGATCGTGATCCATGCTGTCACGGAGCGCTACCAGCTGCTTGATGCTGGCGAGGGCCGCATCGGTCTGCCCGGCGGCCTCCTGGGCCTCAATCAGCGACTGCAGGTACTTGGCGGCCGTTAAGGAGGTACTGCCGCTCTGGCCGATCTCAACGCAACGAATGAACTGCTCTGCGGCTTCTTCGGGACGGCCAAGGCGCAGCAGGAAAAGGCCATAGGCTTCCCGCGCGTCATCCTCGTAACCGGCCGAGTCCGGCTCGTCCATGAGCGCCAGCGACTCAAGGTAATGAGCCTCCGCCTCACTGAACCTGCCGGCCGTGGCCAGGGCATTCCCCGTCTTGTAAAGGCTGGCCGCGACGTAGTGGCCGTAGCCACCCGCCCGGAATGCGCTCAGCGCCTCAGCATGCAGGGCCAAGGACCGGTCGATCTGGCCCAGTGCTTCCAGAGCCCGGGCCTCATTGGAGAGCGTTATGCCCAGCATGAGGTCATTGTCTGACACAGTGAAGGCCTTACGCGCTTTGACGAAGCAGGCGATAGCCTCTTCCGCGCGCTTCAGCAACAGGTAGACATTTCCCAGGTTGTTCAGCAAGGCGCCATAATGCGTGTGGTCGGCTTCAGTCGTCCGCTGCAGGCTCTGCTGCAGATGCTCCAGGGCCTTGCGCAGGTTGCCTGCCACACCGTAGGCAGCAGCCGCGTCCGAGTGCGCCAGTGCAAGGAGGCGTTCATTACCTGAAGCGGCGGCCTCCTCGATGTTCTTGAGGGTCAGTTTCAGAACTTCAACTTCCCGGTTGGTCAGGAGCGCCTGCCGGCCGTGGACGCGGCGGAGTTCAAAGTTGACTTCGGGGTCCACAGCCAGGTGTTCGCGCCGTTGGTTTTCAGCGGCTTCGGCTGCCTTAAGGGCCTCCGGCAGCCGGTTCTGGGACGTATGGCCAACCGCAATCGCTGTGTGGAGCTTCATTAGCTGGCCGGTGGTCAGCTGTTTGACGTGCGATTCAAGCAGTTCCTGTGCCTGGCGCAGGGTCGCTGCGGGCGACACGCTGCGTTCGGCCCAGATGAGGTCAACACTAGTCTGCAGATTTAGCTCAGCCGTGCTGCTCATGTTTCAGCCCTTGACTCCCGGTTCATCTCTTTGATACTTCCGAGCATGCGGTTTTCGTGGTGCTACCGACGTGAAAAATCTACCACTTCGCAGGGGCCCGCTGTCAGCCGAGCCGTTACGGGCAGGGCTGGGCACACCCGGCGTGACACCCGGGCCGCGGGCTTTCGGCTTATCAACGCGGAACATGCAGGGGTCCTCCGGGCCGTGCTACAGTTTCTCCCATGTACTCAGCCCCCGGCCTGATCACTCTGATAGTCGCAGCCCTGGTGGGCACCATCATCGGCAACCTGGTCCAATTGCGGTACTTCATGAACAACCCCGTCATGAAGTCGCCTTTCGTCCGCTACGGCGCGCTCGTGGTGGCAGTGCTGGTGATGATCAGCATCGTGCCGGACCCGCAGGCGCAGATGACCACCGACCAGCTGCTCACCTACGGCCTCTGGTGGGTTCTCATCGCCTTCCTGGTGAGCTTCGTCAGGCCGCCGGCGCCGGTGGCACCCCGGAAGCCGCAGACCGGCGAACCCGGTCAGGAGGTCGACACCGAAGTCGTGGACTCCGAAGTGATCAACCCTGACGACCGACAGGACAACCACTAGCCTGACTGCAGTTCCGCGTGCCTGAAGCAGCCCGTGATGTGGTCCTGCACCAGGCCCGCCGCCTGAAGATACGAGTAGACCGTCACCGAACCGACGAATCGGAAGCCCGCCTTCTTCATGGCCTTGCTGACCTGGTCACTTAGCGGAGTGCGGGCGGGCACCTCAGACTGGAGCTGCCAGTTCCCGACCACCGGCTCGTCCGACACGAATGACCACAGCCAGGCCGGGAAACCGCCACTCTCCTCCTGCAGTCTGAGATACGCGCGTGCGTTGCCCCTGGTGGCCTCCAGTTTCTGCCGGTTGCGGATGATGCTGGCATCCAGGAGCAGCCTCCCGATATCCTCATCCGACCAGGCGGCAAGCACCTGCGGGTCGAAATTGCTGAACGCGTGCCTGAAGGCCTCACGTCTGCCGAGTATCAGGCGCCAGCTGAGGCCGGCCTGGAACGACTCCAGTACCAGCAGCTCGAACAGCCCCTGAGCTGAACGCAGGGGTGTGCCCCATTCTTCGTCATGGTAGGCGCGGTAGATCTCGTCACCCGGCGGCACCCAGCCGCAGCGCTGCAATTCCTGGTCGCTCATGCGGCCAGACTAGCAAGCCCGATTGAGCCCGGGCCTGCGAGCCCGGCAATTGCCGGGGTGCTCACGGCAAGAGGTAAAGCCAGTCGTCCGTTGCGAACTTGCTGGTGACCAGTTCCTCGGCGTCAGCCCTCTCCTGGTCGCTCACTTCCGAGCCCGAGAGGCCGTGGAGTGACGTGAATGTGCCCAGCAGCGCGTCTATCACATCCGAGCGGCCCAGCTGCGACTGGTCGCGTACCGGGCTGACCCGCTTCCTGGCGCTCTTCGTCCCCTTGTCGCTCAGTTTCTCTCGCCCGATGCGGAGTACCTGCAGCATCTTGTCGGCGTCAATGTCGTAGGACAGCATCGCGTGGTGCAGGACCGCGCCGCCGCGGCGCGTCTGGGCGGCGCCACCGATCTTGCCAGCGGACGAGGCGATGTCGTTGATCGGCTGGTATACGGCGTCGACACCGACCTTGCGCAGGCCCTGCAGCACCCAGTCGTCAAGGTAGGCGTATGACTCGATGAAGGACATGCCTTTCACCAGTTCCTCCGGTGCGTAGAGCGAATACGTGATCGTGTTCTGCGGCTCGTTGAACATGGCGCCGCCACCGGTGATGCGGCGCACGACTGTCACCCCATGCTGCTCGGCGGCCTCCATGTCCACTTCGTTGCGCACGCTCTGGAAGCGGCCGATGACCACGGAACTGGAAGCCCATTCCCAGATACGCAGCGTGGGCTCGCGCTCGCCGGTCGCGACCCGCTGCAGCAGCACCTCGTCAAGTGCCATCTGCATGTGCGGCGTCTCCGCGCCGCCCCTGATCAACTGCCAGTCATGGTCACTCCAGTCGCTCACGCGAGTGCCCTCCTGATTGCTATAGCAATGCCATCCGGACCGAAGCCCAGCAGCTCGGCGCCAGCCGGAATCGCCTCCCTGACCCGCCGCGCCAGCTCCTCTTCGCTGGCGTCAACAGCCGCGCCCTCCAGGCTGGAGTTCAGGTCACCCAGGGCTTCAGCCGGCTCCAGGAAGAAGTCGCCGTTTATCTGCATGTTGCGGATGACGCCGTCCTGAACCTCGAAATCAACTATTACGAGCTTGCCGCCCGGAGTCTTGTACTCACCATGTTCCATGCTTCAAACAGTGACACAAACAGCCTTTGTCGGTAGCAGGTCGCACGACGTGCGGAACAGCTTGACATTGACGCAACGTCAACGATTATCGTTGGGGATGGCCTGATCAGGTCTTTGCAGCGAGGAGGTGCAGATGGACTGGCCAATCCAGGAGATAGCGCGGCTGACAGGAACAACAACCAGAACCCTCAGGCACTACGACCAGATCGGCTTGCTGCCGCCAAGCCGCACGGGTGAGGGCGGAGTCCGGCATTACGACCAGGCTGCCCTGCTCAGGCTTCAGGAGATACTCCTGTTCCGGCGTGCCGGGTTGCCCCTCGGCTCAATCAAGGGTGTGCTGCAGGAGGGACTTGATCCGCTGCAGGTTCTCGCCGATCACCTGCAGGTGCTTGAACGGGAACAGCGACAGTTAAAGATCCTGATGGAGACCGTCAGGAACACCATCTTCAGGATGGAGAAAGGGGAACCACTCATGCCGGAGGACATTTTCCAGGGCTTCGACAACAGCCAGTTCGAGGCGGAGGCGGTGGAACGCTGGGGCCGGGAGGCGTACGACCGGAGCAACCGGGCCTGGCAGTCCATGAGCCTGCAGGAGCAG
>CAYMUK010000019.1:10046-20211 GCA_964393655.1 uncultured bacterium
GACGCGCTGGCACAATACGCGGAAGCCAACCTGGACTGAGAACGGCAGGCTCTGCGTCAGGCGAATCCCCCGGAGTCGGCTTCGGGGGGATTCGCGTAGCACCTGACCGGGGTCAGCGAAGGGCGGCCAGTTCCTCCAGGCGATCAATGTACGTCTCCACTGAATCGAACGCACGCTCGATGGGCTCGTCACTGGTGAGGTCGACGCCCGCGCGGCGCAGCGTTTCGATAGGATCCACATGGTCGCCGCTGCTCAGGAAGCCCAGGACGCGTTCCCTGGCACCGGAATCGCCTGAGTGCAGGTCAGAAGCAAGTGCAGCCGCAGCGCTGATGCCGCACGCGTACTGGAACGTGTAAAACGGGACGTACAGGTGCTGGAACTGGGCCCAGGTTATTGCGGTAGTCTCGTCCACCTTGAGCTCCTGCCCATAGCCCTCGCTGAACAGGCGCGCACAGATGCCATTCAGGTGCTCGGCGGTAAGCCCTTGACCACGCTCGGCGGCGTCATGCACTTCGAGCTCGAAGCGGGCCAGGGTCGGCATGATGAAGAAGTAACGGTGGAGATTGTAGAGCGCTTCCTCGATCACCGCGATCTGGAACTCGGGGTCGCTGTCAGTGGCGAGCAGATGCGGGAACAGCAGGGCCTGGTTAAGGTTCGAAGCTGTCTCGGCCACGACCATGCTGTAACCGCTGTAGACGACCGGCTGGCTGGCCATGGTCAGCTGCGCATGCATGGCGTGACCCAGCTCGTGCGCGAGGGTGCTCATGCCGCCAGTCCCGTTGTCATAACTCATCATGATGAAAGGCTGGCTGCCCGGCGCGTGCGATGCGAATGCCCCTTCACGCTTGCCCCTGTTGGGGTAGACATCCACCCAGCGTCCCTTGCGCAGTCCGCTCTCCATACGCTGTACGTATTCTTCGCCCAGCGGCTTCATGGCTTCCACAATCCACTCGATCGACTGTTCATATGGGATGTAGGGCGGCTTCCGGCTGAGCGGCGCGAACACATCCCATGGCTCCAGGCTTTCCAGTCCCAGCAGCTTGCGGCGAACCGCCCAGTAGCGATGCCAGACGGGCAGGCGCCGCTCGAACACCCGGATGACCGACTCCAGGGCAGCACGCGGCACCTCACGTGGTGACAACGCCTCCTCCACCGTCGACGGGTAATCGCGGGTGCGGGCATTGAACACCGCCTGCTTGACGCGGGTCACATAGAGGTCAACAAGCGTGTTCCGGTAGTCCAGGAAAGCGCCTGCGTAACTCATGAAAGCCTGGCGCCGCACCTCACGGTCCGGGTTGCCCAGCAGCCCGTCGATGGTGCTTGGCGCCACTTCGCTGTTGTCTCCGTCCGCATGCACGACCGGCGCAAAGGGCATGTCGCTGCTCACCAGGCTGCCGCGGGCACGGCCAGCACCTGCGAACACCTCGGCCAGTCCACCAAGCACGCTCTCCACCTCACCGCTGCGCACGTGCCGCCGCCGGGCTTCCAGACGGTCGAAATACCGGTCGTACTTCCCGAGCCGCGGGTCCGTGTCCCGGAAGCCCTCCAGCGTGCCGCGGCCGAAATCGAGCAGTTCGGGCTCCACCCAGGCGGTCGCGCTGTTGGCCGCGGACACCAGGGTCATGAACCGACCGAGCCTGGCCTTCGCGTCCTGGTCATTGGCATCGACGCTGGTGGGCAGGCTCGCGTAGGCACCCAGCCGGCGGAGCCGTGCACTGGTTTCGTGCAGGTTCTCGAGAAAGTCGAACAGGTTCGCGTTGTCCAGGCTACCCCGCATGGCAGCAACGGGTTCAAGCGCCTGGCGGGTGGCTTCGAGCTCCTGCTGGTAGGCGTCCTCGGAGGCGAAGAGGCTGGCCAGATTCCAGGTGAAGTCAGGATCCACGTCCTGGCGGGCGGGCAGGCTTGCGTTTGCTTTCATGAAACCGAGGATATAACCCCGAGGGTGTCAGTCGGGCCGGTTGACCGCCTTACTGTCCGCCCTGAGCTGTTCGACACCGTCCAGAAGCCGGTTCAGGCCGTACTCGAAGGGGTCCCGCGGGTCC
Organism: uncultured bacterium; assembly: GCA_964393655.1. GTDB lineage: Bacteria > Deinococcota > Deinococci > Deinococcales > Trueperaceae > CALDPK01. The sequence goes on from CAYMUK010000019.1 coordinate 12,089, forward strand.
CTCAGGCCCCCGAAGGTCCACAGCCTGGTGTGCACCGGATAGCGGTCCAGGTCGAAGTACCGGTCCCAGAACTGTTTCCGTGCCTCATCGAACTCGTTCGTACTCACGCCGGACTCCCTGCTTGATTCCCGGTCCAGCAATGAACTCCTGGCCGCGCCATGGATGTAGGAGCTCACCGCCGTGGCGCTCTGGTAGACATCCTCCGGCGACAGGCCCAGACGCTCGAGTGCGCCGAACAGGTTTTCTGCGGCATCAAGGAACCTGGGACCTAGCGAGAGCCGCACCAGGTTGCTCTGCAGGATCCACGGATGGCGGTGGTAGAGGCGCCAGTACTGCAGCGAAAGCGCGAAAACCTGGCCCCGCCAGTCAAGCTGTTCGTCGGGGCGCTTGATCTCGCCGTGCACGAAGTCCACCATCAGTTCAAGCAGTTCAGCCTTGCTGCTGACGTAGGTGTAGAGACTCATGGTGCCGCAGCCGAGTTCCCTGGCCACCAGCCGCATGGACAGCGCTTCGGTGCCGGCTTGATCGGCCAGCTTTACCGCGGTTTCGACAACCTGCTCGGCCGTGAGCCGGGCCTTGGGTCCCCGTGATGGCGGTGGTGGCGGGTCCCACATCAGCCTGATGGTGCGCAGGGGATCCGGGTTGTTGCGGTCGTCCTTGCTCATGGCGGGCATGATAGCAATTCCGTACACCGGAGCAGAGTTATGCCTCGTTCTTCGTACATGGTACGGGCATCCGGTGCCTTCTTTTGCGGCCAGTGGCGAGCGACGAACGTGGCTTATAGTGTCTGGCGATGCCGTGGATGACCCAATACCTGGCGGATGCAGGCTACGTGGCCATCTATCTGCTCATCCTGCTTGAAACTGTCTTCCCGCCGATTCCCTCCGAGGTCATTCTCGGCTTCGGCGGTTTCCTGACCACCCAGACCGACCTGACGGTCTGGGGCGTCGTGCTCGTGAGCACTGCCAGTGCACTCAGTGGCGCACTGCTCCTGTACGGGCTTGGCCGCGTCCTGCAACCCAGTCGCTTCGAGGCACTGCTGCTGCGCTACGAGCGGACACTGCGGCTCAAATACTCGGACGTGCAGCGGGCCGAGGCCTGGTTTCGCCGCTACGGACCGTGGACGGTACTGGTCTGCAGGGTAATACCAGTATTGCGCAGCCTCATCTCGATTCCGGCGGGCATGTCGAAGATGCCGCTCCTGCCTTTCGTACTGCTGACGACCTTGGGCTCCGCTGTCTGGAACACGCTCATAGTCGGCGCTGGCGCCTTGCTGGGCGACAACTGGGAGAACATCGTGCACGTGCTGGACACGTACTCCGTACTTGTGTACATCCTGCTGGCAGCCATATTCGTGGGGGCGGTCGTCTTCTACCTGCGCTGGCGGGCCACACGCGCATGAACCTGACCCAGGCTCCCAAGCGGGGCTTCAGCGGATGATTCCCTGGGAACATCTGGGTGATGCCCGCATACCCGGCACGGCCGAGAATCTGCGGCTGTTCCGGCGTGACCGCGAATACTCGCTGCGCCTGGAACGCGTTGAGCTCATGAACAGCCGCATGCATCACTCCGAGGAGGAACTGGCCCGAGTCGCGCTGCGCGACCTGCCGGAGGACTCTTCTCCTTCAGTGCTCATCGGTGGCCTCGGCATGGGCTTCACCTTGCGCGCCGCCCTGGACCTGTTGCCGGCCGGAGCGCGCGTGGTGGTGGCGGAACTTGTCCCCGAAGTCGTGGAGTGGAATCACCGGTATCTGGGAGCGCTGGCTGGCATGCCACTGGAAGACGCGCGCGTGACAGTCAGGATCGGCGACGTCGCGGACATCCTCAGGTCCGCCGAAGCCGAGTTCGACTTCGTGCTGCTGGACACGGACAACGGACCGGAAGGCACGTCGGCCGAGGCAAACGAATGGCTGTACGAGGCGGCCGGTCTCGCAGCGATTCACCGGAGCCTGACCGAAGGAGGCACACTCGGAGTGTGGTCGGCCTTCAGCAGCAGGGCATTCACCGAGCGCCTGGCCCGGACGGGCTTCCGCGTCAGGCAGGTCAAGGCCCGGGCACGCAAAGGCAAGGCCGCCAGTCACGTCATCTGGCTGGCCAGCAGGTAACATTCACAGCATGATTGTCATCACTGACCTGGACGGGACCCTCTCCGACGCCGAACACCGTGTCCATCTGATCGAACGCAAACCGAAGAACTGGGACGCGTTCTTCCGGGCCTCCCGGGACGACGAGCCCATCTGGCCCGTGATCCGGGTGATCCAGGCCCTGAAAGTCGCGGGCCACGAAATCCACGTGATTACGGGCCGGAGCGACAGCACGCGGGCTGACACGATCGCCTGGTTCGAGAAGTACGAGGTTCCCTTTGACCGCCTGCTGATGCGTGACGATGGTGACTTCACGCCGGATGACAAGCTCAAGCGCGACTGGTTCCTCAAGGACTACAAGCCCGAGGAAGTCCTGCTGGTGCTGGATGACCGCGCGAAGGTTGTACGCATGTGGCGTGAGCTCGGTCTGGTGTGCCTGCAGGTGGCTCCCGGAGACTTCTAGCCGCCCGGCTTCAGGTGCCGCAGCAGGAAGTCGGACATGGTCCGCCACCAGACGATGGCCGTGTCCCGGTCGGCGGGGCCGTGACCGCTCCGCTCGTCCACGTGGTACTCCACTTCAATGCCGCGCTCACGGAGTGCCGCAACGAGCTGGTCGCTCTCGGCCTTGACTACCCGGGGATCGTTGGCTCCCTGATACACGAGTAGTGGCGATCTGACATTGTCCAGGTAGCGCAGCGGCGAGCGCTCCATGAGGAGCTCGCGGTCCTCCACCGGGTCACCAACGAAGTGCTTCATCATCGGCTTCCAGTGGGGTGGCACACTCTCAGCGAAAGTCAGCAGGTTCACCGGCCCCACAGCCTCCGCGGCCACTGCCCACAGGTCCGGCAGCCGGCTGATGGCCGAGAGAGTGGCAAAGCCGCCGAACGAGGCGCCGAAAATACCGAGGCGCCCGGAGTCTGCCCAGTCCTGTTCCTGCAGCCAGGCGGCAGCCGCCTCAATGTCACGCAGTTCACCACCACCCCAGTCCCGCTGGATCAGGCGCTGGTAGCTCTTGCCGTAACCGGTGGAACCGCGGATGTTGGGCGCCAGAACAGCGACGCCTTGCGCGAGCAGGTACTGGTACATGCCCTGGTACGCGTACTCGGGACGTTCCTGCGCCTCCGGCCCGCCATGGATGGACAGCAGCACCGGGTGTGGCCCCCGCCCCTCGGGCCGGTACAGCCAGGCCGGGATCGGCCGGTCAAACGAGTCGAATTCAATCAGTACCGGGTCCACCAGATCGTCCGGATCGATTCCGCCGAGCATTGCCTGCTCACGTCGCTCGATGGTGCCTGCCAGGAAGTCCAGTTCGAAAAGGTTCCTGGGTTCCCGAGCGCCGGACATGCTGAGCAGCGCCCGCGGCAGCTCCGGGTGAAGGCTGATTGCCGAGATGACAACCGGCGGCAGCTCGGGGGTCAGAGCCTGCTGGCGTTCAGAGTCCCAGATATGGAGCAGGCTTCTGCCCTGCTCGTTCTGCACCAGGGCGTGCCAGCGGCCACCGCTGGAACTGGCAGCGAGATCGACATCGCGACCTTCAGCAAGCACAGCCGACTGTTCCCCGGTGTCCAGGTCGATGAATCTGGCAACCATGAACTCACTGTCCTCGTCAGTCAGGATGGTGAAGCCGGTGCTCCCCGTATCCCAGGGGCCTGGGAAGTTATTGACATCACCCTCATGCGGGGTCAGCAGGCTGCCCGCACCCGTGGCCAGATCGATCAGGTGGATGTCTGAGTTGCTGTTACTGTGCAGCTCGACGCTGGTCAGCCAGCGCCCGTCCGGAGAGACATTGCCAGCGTAGTGCTGGCCGCCGGTCAGGAGCCGTTCCAGCTCACCGGTCTCGGGGTCCAGCAGGCACACGTCCATCTGACCGGGATCACGGTCATTGCCGTTCACAGCGAGTTGCCCATCCGGGGTCCAGTCGCCGATCATGAACTGACTGGCCGGACTGTCAGTGAGTCGCCGCGGCCAGCTGCCACCTGACTCAAGTACGTCCAGGACGAACACCTGGTGCATCTCGTCGCCCTCATGATCCGCAGTGAAGGCGATTCTGCCCCCGTCACGCGACCAGTGGAAACCGGTGACGCGGTGCTCGGCAAGAGTTGTCAGCTGCGTTGCGAAGCCGCCACCTGCCGGCTGCATCCACAGCTGCAGGCGTCCCGTCGTGTCGGCCAGGTAGGCGAAGCGGGTGCCATCAGGCGACCACTTGCCGTCATGGATGCTGCGGACCGCGGTCAGTTGCTCGAACGTGGGATTCTGGTTCACCCGGGACCTCCCTGGATCTCCGCCCATCGTACAGATGTGCGCCCCGCGGTCGCAACTGCCTTGTAGTCCCGGATCAGGACAATTGCCTAGTCTTCATTGGCAATGATGGCAGCCGGCGCTGCACGGCACGCAGGTAACGGCAATGATGGTCACGTGCTATTCGGAGACATGGTAATCGCCCATTCACTGCTTGAGGAGCTCGGTGAACGCCGAACCACCTTCATCCTCGCCATGCTGGAGAATCCGGAGCTGGAACTCGCCCCTTCGGACAAGGCGGCATTCAGCCGCTTCCTGCAACGGCTGGAGGACCACTATGGCCGGGACATGCCAGCCTGCCGGCAACTCCGGGTCATCAGCGGAGACGCCGCGGAATGCCCGGAGCCCTGAGCGCCGTGGCCAGGGAATCAGCTGCGGATGTAGCTCTCCAGCTGTTCGATCATGAACCGCTGCTCCTCCATCACGGCTTTCACGACATCGCCCACGGATATGAGTCCGACCAGCCGGCCGTCCTCGAGCACGGGCAGGTGCCTGATCCTGTGGTCCGTCATCAGCTGCATGCAGTGGCTCATGTCGTCTGTCGGAGTCACGGTGATCACCTTCGCGGTCATGCTGTCGCCCACGGGCGTGTCCCTGGAAGCGCGGCCTTTCAGAATCACCTTGCGCGCGTAATCACGTTCGGAGAACATGCCTACGAGTTCGGCACTCTGGGTGACTGCCAGTGCACCGACGTTATGTTCGGCCATGCGCTCCAGGGCCTCGAGGACGGATGCCTCGGGGCTGATCGTGTGCACCTGCCGGCCCTTGCCTGCCAGCAGTTGTTCTACGCGGGTGCTGCTGTCTACGTTCGCATCCATGAGCAAATAGCCTCCTGAAGGTTTCGGCCATTGTAGACGCTGGCCGGCGCCGCCAGCGGTTTGTACCGGGAGCGCGACAACGGACAGCTCAACCAGCAGCGCCTCGTCAGTCGGTCTGCACCGTCTCCCTGCCGGCCGACTGCAGGCGCTCCTGCGCCATGATCATTGCTGCCGCTTCGGTCGGGATGCCACGCTCCTCGGCGAGCCTGAAGGTCGTGGTGAGCTTGTCGCCGATTCCTTCGATCCGGGCATAGGCGCGCTCACGGTTGTAGCCGCCAGCTTCCAGCTCCTGGGCGATGTTGATGACGCCACCGCCGTTGATGATGAAGTCCGGTGCGTAGAGGATGCCACGCTGGCGCAGTGCTTCAGCGTGACGGGTTTCCGCCAGCTGGTTGTTGGCGGAACCGGCGACGATCATTGCCCTCAGGCGCGGGATGGTCACGTCATTGATGACAGCGCCGAGCGCGCAGGGCGCGAACACGTCGCAGTCGACCCCGTAGATCTCGTCTGAGGGTACCGCCGTGGCCGCCAGTTCGCTGACCGCGTAGTCAATGCGCTTCTGGGCTATGTCCGTGACGATGAGTTCCGCCCCGTCCCTGTGCAGGTATTCGCACAGGCTCATGCCGACTGCACCGAGTCCCTGCACGGCGACCCTCTTGCCACTGAGGCTGCTGTCCCCGGTTACGTGTTGCAGCGAAGACCTTATGCCGCTGTAGATGCCGAACGCCGTCGCCGGTGACGGATCCCCACTCGTGTCTGGCAGACCGGCGACATGCGAGGTGTGGCGCCTGACCGCCTCCATGTCCTCCGGCTCCGTACCCACGTCCTCAGCCGTGATGTAGCGGCCTCCAAGCCGCTCCACTGCCCGGCCGAACGCCTCGAACAGCTCCGGGCTCTTGTCCATGCCGGCGTCAGCAATGATGACGGCCTTACCCCCGCCCAGATTGAGCCCCATGGCCGCGTTCTTGTAGGTCATCGCCCGGCTCAGTCTGAGTACATCAACAAGCGCAGCTGACTCGTTCTCGTAGGGCCAGACCCTGCAGCCACCCAGTGCCGGACCCAGGCGGGTGCTGTGGATGGCGATTATGGCCTTCAGGCCTGTCGGTTCATCATGAAAGAAGCTGACCTGTTCGTGGCCAGCGGCCTGCATCTGTTCCAGCGTCACTGTGGATAACGCCTCCATTCGCTTTGCAGCCTGTTCGGCCGCGTTTGTGATTCGTCCATGCTTGCATAAGTTCCGGAAGCCCACATGAGGGGGACAGACAGATTGGTGAGCCGGGTTGGCTGTGCCGATCCTTGCCGGGATCCGGGCATCAGGAGGCGCAAGTCTTGACGCCACCGCGCAGCAGTGTAAATATGCCTGTGGGAATCCCGAGCAGTGGAGTCTGGATTACAGACTCAAGTTGTTGCAGCTCAGCAATCATACGCCTGCCGCGGCCTAACCGCAGCAGCAGTCCGAAAGGAACCCGTCATGAAGAGTCGCACCATCAGGCAGCTGGCAATCGCTGCCGCCCTGGCGACCGCGCCCCTGGCCCTGGCCCAGCAGTTGACAGTCACTCACGCGCAGGGCGACACCACCGTCGACTTGAACCCGGAAGTGGTTTTCAGCTTCGATTACGCCGCGATTGACACCCTGTCCACGCTCGGCGTGGAAGTCGACGGCGCTCCACCCCTGGCGGGCTCGGCTCCAGCCTGGCTTCCTGAAGACCTGCTCAACATCGGCAGCCTGTTCGAACCCGACTACGAGGAAATCAATGCCTCGCAGCCTGACCTGGTCATCGTTGGCGGACGCTCAGCCGTCGTATACCCTGAACTGTCGAACATGGCACCGACAATCGACGTGAGCTTTGGCGCCGATTTCCACGAGAGCCTGGAGGCCAACACGCGGCTGCTTGCCAGCATCTTCTCGCTGGAAGCCGAGGCGGAACAGGCGCTGGCTGACATCCAGGCCAAGATTGACGCACTGGCCGCACAGGTGACCACCGGCGGCGACGGACTCATAATCATGGTCAACGGCGGCAGCCTCTCCATAATCTCGCCCAACAACGCCCGCGGCGGCCGCGGGACACTGCTGTACGAGACCCTGGGACTTGTCCCCACCATAGAGGACGTTGAAACCGCCACCCACGGTGAGCCGATCTCGTTCGAGTTCCTGCTGCAGTACGACCCCGAGTGGCTGTTCGTAATCGACCGGGACGCCGCAATCGGCACTGAGGATGCCCAGCCGGCCGCTGCCGTTCTGGACAACGAACTGATGCACCAGACGAGCGCCTGGCAGAACGACCAGGTGGTCTACCTGGATCCGTTCAACTGGTATATCGTCACGGGCGCTGGCCTGAGCAGTGCCAACGAGATGCTTGACGAGCTGAGCGCGGCGTACAACCGCTAGCAGTACGTTGCTGACACAGCCACAGCCCCGGCGGGCAATACCTGTACTAGTGCTGTCCCTGCTGGGGCTGTTGCTGCTGGCGATCCTGAGCCTGTCGATCGGCGCCTACAGCCTCTCGCTGGACTCGCTGTTCAGCCTGGACGATCTCCAGGCCAACCTGGTCATGCTGGCCAGCCGCGTGCCGCGCACCCTGGCGATAATCCTGGTTGGCATGTCCATGGGCGTGGCCGGCATGCTGATGCAGCTCCTGTCCCGCAACCGGTTCGTCTCCCCATCCACCGCCGGGACCACCGAGGCGGCGGCATTGGGCATCCTGGTCGTCACGATGTTCGCCCCCAACAGCTCGGTGTTCATCAAAATCCTGGTGTCCTCCGCCTTCGCCCTGGCGGGCACAGCCCTCCTGCTTTTGATCCTGCGCCGGATTCCGCTGCGGTCTCCCCTCATAGTGCCGCTGCTGGGCATCATGCTCGGCGGCGTCATAGCGGCTCTCACAACGTTCCTGGCCTACCGCTACAACTTCCTGCAGTCCCTTGC
>CAYMUK010000019.1:20311-21447 GCA_964393655.1 uncultured bacterium
CGTGTCGGCTGACACCATGATCGACGGGCGGCGCGGCAGCGGGCCGGTCAGGCGCCGCTGGGGGCGCTTCAGCCCCGGCACGACGCTGCTGGTCCTGCTCGGCCTGGCAATCCTGGCGATCATCATTTTCATGACGATTGAGGCACGCGGCTCCTGGAGCTTCATCATCCCGTTCCGCGGACGCAAGGTGCTGGGCATGATCCTCGTGGGCACGGCCATTGCGGCATCCACAGTCATCTTCCAGACCATCACGAACAACCGCATCCTGACGCCGTCGATAATGGGCTTCGATTCGCTGTACATGCTCCTGCAGACTGTCCTGGTGTACTTCCTGGGCTCCAGTCGGCTGGTGCAGCTGGACAACAACCTGCTGTTCCTGCTGGAAGTGGCGGCCATGATGCTGTTCGCTGGCTCCCTCTTCTACCTGCTGTTCGTGGTCTCGAAGCGGAGCCTGCACATGCTTGTGCTTGTTGGCATTGTCCTGGGCCTGATGCTCAGGAACTTCACCAACCTGTTGCAGCGGGTGATGGATCCCACGGAGTTCGCTGTACTCCAGGATCTGGGCTTCGCGAGCTTCAATGCCATTCCCCGTGATCTGCTGCTGATTTCGAGCGTACTGCTCGTGGTTGTGCTGTATGGAGCATGGAGAATGCGCTTCACACTCGATATACTGGCTCTGGGGCGCGACATGGCCATCGGGTTGGGCGTCAATTATCAGCGCAGCGTGATGCTGGTGCTGGCCATAATCACCACCCTGGTGTCCATCTCCACAGCGCTGGTTGGACCAATAACCTTCTTCGGCTTGCTGGTTGCCAACCTGGCCTACGCCCTGGTGCGGTCCTACCGCCACGGAGTAATCATCGCAGCGGCGTCGCTGATTGCCATAGTTACCCTGATTGCTGGCCAGCTCGTTCTGGAACGCCTGTTCAGTTTCGACACCAGCCTGTCCGTGATTATCGAATTCACCGGCGGCCTCGTTTTCATTTACCTGCTGCTCAGAGGGGTAGTCAGATGATCGAAGTAAGCGGAATAACCAAACGCTACGGCACCACCACGGTGGTTGATGACGTCAGCGTCCGGATAGCCAAGGGCGGCATCACCGCCATAATCGGCCCCAACGGTGCGGGCAAGTCCAC
>CAYMUK010000020.1:0-21257 GCA_964393655.1 uncultured bacterium
GGCGAGCCTTTTGATCCACTTCATGATGCGCCACCCCCTTGGTGGGAAGCCTTGATCCGGTGTTGGCGGGATTATAGGTGATTGACCCGCCGGCACAGCCGGATGCGTGGTGACCGGCATTCAGGGGTGCATCGGCACGGCCCGGAGAGGGCCCGGGAAACAGATATCCGGCGTGAGCTACAGACATGCCGTCACGGACGCACTAGGGTTTATCTCTGGCCGATGAATTCGGGGGCGGCCTGAACGCCCGGGTTCCGGGCGTACTGCACTCAATCTGGGGGGATTGCATGGCTGTAGATTCCGGAATTTATCTGCGGGCCTCAGGCCGGCCTGACGCCGCTGAGCTCGCCCAGTCCACACTGGCAGGTCTGGACATCGTGTGCTTCTCGCATCTGCGCTGGAACTTCGTGTTCCAGAGACCGCAGCATCTGCTGACGCGTGCAGCTTTGAGCCGTCGCGTCTTCTACTTTGAGGAGCCTGTCATGGACTCGGGCACGCCACGGCTGGAACTGCCGCGCTCAAGCAAGGGAGTGCAGCCGGTGATTCCGCACCTGCCGGAGGGATTGAGCACGGGAGCGCTCAATTTTGCACTCAGGCAGCTGCTTGACGAGTTCATGGAGGCCAAGGGCATCGACCGCTACGTCGCCTGGTACTACGCTCCACTTGCACTGCAATTCACGAAGCATCTGGCGCCCGAAGTGACAGTCTACGACTGCATGGACGAACTCTCCAACTTCAAGGGTGCCGATTCTGCACTGCCCGGCGCCGAAGCAGAGCTGTTCCGCAGGGCCGACGTCGTGTTCACCGGCGGGCACAGCCTGTACCTGGCGAAACGCGACCGCCACCGCAACGTGCACGAGTTCGCATCGAGCATAGATGTGAGTCACTTCGCGGCAGGCCGCGCGGCCTCGGAACCCGCGGACCAGGCTGCTATCCCGCATCCGCGGATCGGCTATTACGGTGTAATTGACGAGCGTCTGGACACGGAGCTGCTGGCCGGCTTGGCAGACCTGCGTCCGGACTGGCAGTTCGTGATGGTCGGCCCCGTGGTCAAGATCGACCCGCGGGAACTGCCGCAGAGAGCCAACATCCACTACCTTGGCGGCAAGTCCTATGACGAACTGCCGGCCTACCTGAACGGGTGGGATGTGGCGATGATGCCGTTTGCGCTGAACGACGCCACCCGCTTCATAAGCCCCACCAAGACACTGGAGTACCTGGCCGCGCGCAAGCCGGTGGTTTCCACCGCGATAGCCGACGTCGTGCATCCCTACGGAACAGGCGGGCTTGTCAGCATCGCAGGGTGCGCAGCCGAATTTGTGGGGCACTGCGAGACCGCGCTCGCCGGAGAGCAGGGAACCGACTGGCACGAACGTGTTGACAGCGTGCTTGAGAGCACTGCGTGGGACGCCACCTGGGAGCGCATGAAGGCCCTGATCGACCGGACCCATACCCAAAGCAGCCCGGTGCGCGCAGCGGCGGCAGCCAATGTATGACTATCTGATCGTCGGGGCAGGCTTCGCAGGCAGCGTCATGGCCGAACGGCTGGCGTCAAGCGGCATGAAGGTCCTCCTGGTCGAGAAGCGTGACCACGTGGGCGGCAACGCCTTCGACCAGTACAACGAGCACGGGATTTTGGAGCACCGCTACGGGCCGCACATCTTCCATACGAACTCGAAGATGGTCTTCGATTACCTCTCCTGCTTCACCGAATGGCGCCCGTATGAGCACCGGGTCCTGGCCAGCGTGGACGGAATGCTGGTGCCGATTCCGATCAACCTCGACACCATTAACCGGCTTTACGGCCTCAACCTGAGCTCGATGCAGGCGCAGCAGTTTCTGGACGGACTGGCTGAAGCGCGCGAGACGATCCTGACCTCCGAGGATGTGGTCGTGTCCAAGGTGGGCCGGGAACTGTACGAGAAATTCTTCCGCGGGTATACCCGCAAGCAGTGGGGGCTCGACCCGAGCGAACTGGACGCCACCGTGGCCGGCAGGGTACCCACCCGCACGAACCGCGACGACCGTTATTTCACGGACACCTATCAGGCGATGCCGAAACACGGTTACACGCGCATGTTCGAACGCATGCTCGCACACCCCAACATCCACGTGATGCTGAACGCCGACTTCGCTGACGTACGGTCCCAGGTCCGCTACCGCAAGCTCATTTACACCGGACCCATCGATGCATTCTTCGACTACCGCTACGGCAAGCTGCCCTATCGTTCCCTGGAGTTCCGTACGGAAACGGTGGCTGCGGACAAGGCCCAGGCGGCGGCAACGATCAACTACCCGAACGAGCATCCCTACACCCGTGTCACCGAATTCAGGCAGCTGACCGGCCAGCAGCATCACCTGAGCACCGTCGTGTTCGAGTATCCGCAGGCCGAAGGCGACCCTTACTATCCGGTACCGCGGCCAGCGAACGCCGCACTGTACGAGCGCTACAAACAGCTTGCCGAGCAGCAGCCTGACGTGCATTTCGTCGGTCGCCTGGCCACGTACAGGTACTACAACATGGACCAGATTGTCGCCCAGGCGCTGAAACTTCACGAGCGGCTCACCCGGCAACAGGCGGCGCCAGCGGGCGTGTGAGCATGACGCCCAAGCTGTGGGGCGGCATAGAGTGCTCTCACGTCCACCTCTGGGACCGCACGGTCGATCAGCTGGACCTGACCGGCCATGGGGACAGACCTGGGGACCTGGATCTGGTCGCCGGCCTGGGACTGAATGTGCTGCGTTACCCGCTGCTGCGCGACAGGATTGCGCCAGGCCTAATAGCAGATGCGGACTGGTCCTGGCCCGATGAACGGCTGCGACTGCTGGGCCATCACGGCATCCGGCCGGTGGTCACGCTGCAACATCACGGCACAAGGCACCTGGACACCGACCTGCGCGATGACAGGTTCGCCTCTGATCTGGCCGATTATGCCGGCGCCGTCGCCCGGCGCTACCCCTGGTTGCGCGACTACACGCCAGTGAACGAACCACTGACCACCGCCCGGTTCAGTTGCCTCTATGGACACTGGTTCCCGCACGTACAGAGCCAGCACTCCTTCCTGCGCGCGGTGGTTGTGCAGGTAAAGGCGACAATCCTCTGCATGCAGCGCGTCCGGGAAGTGAACAGGGAAGCCCGACTCATCTACACAGGCGAGCTCGGCTGGACCCAGAGCACGCCTGCGCTCAGGTACCAGGCTGATTTCGAGAACGAGCGCCGCTGGCTGGCGCTCGACCTGCTGTGCGGCAGGGTCCTTCCCGGACACCCGTTCTACGACCAGCTGCTGGCCGCCGGCCTGAGCGAAGCCGACCTGGGCTGGCTGGAGGAGAATCACTGCCCGCCTGACGTACTCGGTTGCGACTATTACCCCACAAGTGAACGGGTGCTGGACGAGCGGCTTCAGCTGTACCCGCAGTGGAGCCACGGCGGGAACGACTTTGAGGCCTACGCAGATGTGCACGCGGCGCTAGCTGAAGACTTCAGGCCGCTGGGACTGGAGCAGACGCTGCTCATCGCCTGGGAGCGCTACGGTCTGAAGCTTGCCATCACGGAAGTCCACCTGAACGGGCCAGCCCACGCGCGGGTGGCCTGGCTGGAGCATGCCCTGGGTGTCGCCCGGAATCTGGGTGCACGCGGGGTGCCCATAGAAGCGGTATGCGCCTGGGCGCTGTTCGGCACTCAGGACTGGGATTCGCTTCTTACGGAAGACAACGGGTTTTACGAGCCGGGTGCCTTCGACGTTCGTGGCGGTCAGCCCGTGCCCACGGCCCTCGCCGATACGATCAGAAGAATGACCCGGGACGCCGCCGAAGCGGTACCCGAAGCTCCGCCGACCTGAGTACGAACCGTGACCCCGAAGCCGACTTTCGGGAGGCGCCCCTCTTTCCTGTACAATCAGGGAGTCAAAACCAGGAGGTGACAAGTGAAGTCATTCACGCGCAACTTTGTAGCTTTCGCTGTCGTCGCGGCATTCGGCCTTGCCGGAGCCCAGGACTTCGACTGGCGTTCCCAGGAAGGCGAGAGCATCCGTTTCCTGATGAACCGCCATCCGTTCACGGACTGGCTGGAGCCGCTGGTGCCCGAGTTCGAGGAACTGACCGGTATCGACGTGACTCTCGAAATCTTCCCGGAAGACCAGTTCCGTCAGCGCCGCCTGCTTGAAGTGGGCAGTGGGGCCAGCACACTGGACGGGTACATGTTTATGCCCGGGCAGGCCGGAGCCCAGTACCTGGGTGCAGGCTGGCTCCGCCCGCTTGATGACCTGATCGAGGACCCCGGCCTTACCAGCCCGGACCTTGACCTGGATGACTTCTTCGGCGGCGCCCTGGGCACGTTCGAGACTGACAGTGGCCTGGTGGGCCTGCCACTGCAGATCGAGTCGAGCCTGCTGTTCTACCGCAAGGACCTGTTTGAGGCCGCGGGGCTCGCCGGACCGCCCGAGACGCTTGAACAGCTGGCCGAGTACGCCGAAATCCTGCACAGTGACGACGTTGCCGGCTTCGCCATGCGTGGCCAGGGTGCGGCGGCCACCAGCCAGATAGTCAACCTCCTCTACTCGTTCGGCGGCCAGTGGATGAACGAGGATGGCAGCTCGGCGCTTGCCAGTGAGGAAAGCCAGGCGGCGCTTGAGTACTACGCCAACCTGCTGCGCAATTACGGACCTCCGGGCCCTGCCAACATGCACTGGGCCGAGGTCATGGGCCTGTACGCGCAGGGGCAGGTGGCGATGGTGTTCGACGCCAACGTGTTCCGCTCGATAGTCGAGGACCCGGACCAGGCGATCCCGGTAGTGATCGAGAACACCGGTTACGCACCCCTGCCAGCAGGACCCGCAGGCAGCTTGCCAGCCGTGTTGTCCTGGGGCCTTTCCATCAATGCGGCTTCCGAGAAGCCGGAAGCATCCTGGCTGTTCATCCAGTGGGCACTGTCCAGGGAGAACCAGTTGGACGCCCTGCTGACCGGCGTTCCGGCAGCACGCGAGAGCTCGTGGGAAGCCGAGGAGTTCACGGCCACAGCGCCACAGGACTGGAACGAGGCCTCACGCGAGTCCTTTAACATCGGCCAGGCTGACTGGAATCCCCCTGTCGTACCGGTGCCGGAGGTACGCGACGCCTACGGCCAGGCCATAGTCGCCGCACTGCAGGGCCAGGACATCGCCCAGGCTCTCGAGCGCGCGGCAGCAGATATCGACCAGGCGGTCAGCCGCACGCAGTAACCGACCCGCCAACATCTGAACTTCGACTGGCAGCCCCCGAACACCGGGGGCTGCCAGACTGAATCCTCAGGGGAGCACAGTTTGTACTTCATCCTGACCGGCCGCGTCAGTTGAGGCGCGCAGGGGACTTTATAGAGCGGAACTCCGCGTGGTTGTTTCCGCTGCCTGCCGTACTCGCGCTGGTAATCCTGATTCTGCTACCGATGCTGGCCAATGTGGTCATCGCCATGCATGACTGGTTCATCGGCCGCACCCCCACATTCACGGGCCTGCAGAACTTCACGGACGCACTGTCCGACCGGCGCTTCTACAACGGCATCAAGAACACCCTGTACTTCACCGGCGTGGCGGTTCCACTGCAGCTGCTCATCGGCATGGCCATAGCCGTACTCTTCAGTCGCGAGATGCCGGCCAAGGGTCTGATCCGCACCATAATCCTGCTCCCGATGGTGGCGACTCCCGTGGCAATCGCACTGATCTGGGCCCTGATGTTCAACCCCAGCCTGGGCGTGCTCAACTATTTTCTGGAATCACTCGGCCTGGGCCGCTCCCTGTGGGTGGCCGACGCCCAGCTGGCGCTGCCGTCGCTAATTCTGGTGGACATCTGGCAGTGGACGCCCATGGTGGCGCTCATCCTGATTGCCGCACTGCAGGGCGTACCCAGCGAACACTATGAGGCAGCCAGGATCGACGGCGCGAACGGCTGGCAATCGTTCTGGCATGTCACCCTCCCCGCCGTCCGCGGTGCTGTAGTTGTGGCGCTGATCCTGCGCAGCATCGACGCGCTGAAGACGTTCGACATCATCTATGTCATCACCCGTGGCGGCCCTGGAACCGCAACGGAGACTCTGAACGTCTACGCGTTCAGGACGGGCTTCGAGTTCTTCCGGGCAGGCTATGCGGCGTCGCTCCTCATCTTCCTGATGTTCCTGGTGCTGGGCATCGCCCTGCTCCTTAACCTGGCCAGGAGGCGGGTTCAGTGACTCCGTCAGTGCACAGGCGCAACCAGCGAATCAGGAAGACCGCGATCTACGTGCTGATGGCGCTCGTCCTGCTGGTCATGCTGTTCCCGTTTTACTGGATGATCCTGACCAGCTTCCGCAGCCAGGTGGACAACACCAGCCCCGTTCCGGTCTGGATTTTCCAGCCGACACTGGAGAACTACCGCAACGTCATCCAGGGCAACAACTTCCTGCGGTACACGTGGAATTCATTCGTCATCGCCTTCCTGTCCACCGGCTTCGGCCTGGTGCTGGGACTGCCGGCCGCCTACGCCATCGCAAGGTTCAAGCAGAACGGGCTGGCGCTCGCGATTCTGGTGGCCCGCCTGACGCCCTACATCACCTACCTTGTGCCGTGGTACATCGCTTTCCGGCAGCTGAAGCTCATCGACACGTTCCTGGCCCTCACCATGACCCACCTGATTGTGGGACTGCCCCTGATCGTGTGGATAATGATCAGCTTCTTCGAGGACGTGCCGCGCGAACTGGAGGAGGCAGCATTCGTTGACGGCGCCAGCCGGCTGGCGACCTTCTTCCGCATAGTGCTGCCCGTCAGCGGACCCGGCATCGTGGCAGCCAGCATTCTGGCTTTCATCTTCAGCTGGAACCAGTTCCTGTTCAGCCTGGCGCTGTCCGGCCCGCGCACCCAACCGGTGCCCGTGGCTGTCTTCAACTTCATCAGCTACGGTCAGATCGACTTCGGTGGCCTTGGTGCCGCCGCAGTCCTGATCACTCTGCCCGTGGTGCTGCTGACACTCTTCATACAGCGCTACATCATCTCCGGCTTGACGATGGGCGCGGTCAAGGGCTGATGAAGGCCCTGCGGAAGCTGGCTCCAGGTAGCGGCAACCTGGGACTGCGGGACGTGCCCCGCCCCGAGCCCGGCTCGGATCAGGTGGTCATCAAGGTCGACAGCGTCGGCATCTGCGGAACCGACCTGCACATCCAGCAGGACGAGTTCCCCACGGAGCCGCCTGTCACCCTGGGACACGAGGTGGCGGGCGTGATCAGCGAGGTCGGCAGCGCCGTCACCGGCTGGCACGTGGGCGACAGGGTCACCACCGAGACATACTTCCACGTGTGCGGCGAGTGCCGCCACTGCCGGCGTGGTCGACCCAACCTCTGTGCGCTCAGGCGCTCCATCGGCTCAAAGGAGGATGGCGCAATGGCCGAATACCTGCTCACCCCGAACCGCAACCTTCACCTGGTGCCGGACGGCCTGGACCTGGAGGCGGCTACCTTCACCGAGCCACTTGCCTGCGTGGTGCACGGGCTGGTGGACACCGCAGGGGTGCGCGCGGGGGACCGGGTAGCGCTGGCCGGACCCGGACCCATCGGGCTGCTCGCGCTGCAGGTTTGTCTGGCGGCCGGCGCTCAGGTGGTGGTACTGGGAACTGCGCGAGACCGCCTGCGTCTTGACCTTGCCGCCCAGCTGGGAGCAGTGGCCGTGCTGGAAGTCGAGGAACTGACTGATCCCGCCGGCACAGTCGCTGACCTGATCGGACCGCCAGACCTGGTGGTGGAATGCTCCGGCGCTGGGCCCGCGGCCGCCATGCTTCTTCAGATTGCCGGCAAGGGCGCACGCTTCTGCCAGCTGGGACTTGCCGGCAAGCCCGTAACGCTGGACCTGGACCTGGTCTGCTACAAGGAACTTGTAATCACAGGCAGCAATGCCACCGTGCCCACTGCCTGGCCCCGTGCGCTCCGTCTCCTGGCGAGCGGACTGGTGGACACGGGCCGCCTGGTCACCCACCGCTTCGGCCTGGATGAGTGGGAGACAGCCTTCGCCGTCGCCCAGGCCAAGGACGGCGTGAAGGTCATGTTTCGCCCGAATCCCCCGGCTTCGTCTGCGTGAGGGGCCAGCATGCCAATTTAAGCCGCCGTTAATACCACCGCCAGTACCCTGCCCTGAAACCCGTGAGGAATCCGGGAATGCCGGCAGCGCCGGCGGATTGGAACGAACATGAACAGACAGGTTCTGGTCAGAGGACTCAGTGTCGCTTTCCTGGCTGTCACACTGGCAGCCTGTGGCGGGTCCACCGGCGGCGGTGGAGGCGGCGGCGGTGGAGGCGGCGGGGGCGGTGGCCTGGCGCTCAGTGTCACCGAAGTCGCTGGTGGGGAGTTCCACGGCCTCGCGCTGACGACCGCCGGGCGCGTCCTGGTGTGGGGCAACAATTCGGAAGGACAGCTTGGGCTGGGCAACCTGGATAACGTCCGCTACCCCGAGACGGTAGCCGGCCTGAGCGATGTCGTGGCGGTGGCTGCCGGGCGCCAGCACTCCCTCGCCCTTTCAGGCGGCGAGGTCTACGCCTGGGGCAAGGGAACCTCAGGTCAGCTGGGCTTCGCGACAACAGGGAGCACAGAACCCACCAAGGTGGCAATCGCTGCAACAGTCACGGCCATCGCTGCAGCACACAACAGCTCCTTCGCCCTGGATGCGGACGGGCAGGTCTGGGCGTGGGGCAGCAACTCGAATCACAACTTGGGCGACGGTACCCAGACTGACCGACCAACGCCCGCGGTGATAGCCGGGCTGCCCAAGGTGGAATCGATTGCAGTGGGCGAGCTCGCCGGCTTCGCGGTGACTGAGGCAGAAGGCGTATGGGCGTGGGGCATGGGCTACACCGGCTCCCTGGGTACAGGCACGGCTGACGATCTGCCCAGCCCGGCGCGCGTGCAGCCGCTTGACGCTTTCCAGATCACCCAGGTCTCGGTCGGCCGCGGCTACGGACTGGCGCTGACAGAGGACGGCAACATCGTCGCCTGGGGAACGAATCAGCAGGGGGAGGTCGGCCGTCCCCCAGGGAGCCCGAACACGGTCTGGGAAGTCTCCCTGATTGACGGCCTGGAGAATGTAACCGGGGTGGAGGCCGGTAACAGCACATCCGGCGCAATCGTCGCCGGTCAGGTGTTCACCTGGGGCTCGAATCTTCAGGGTTCCATGGGCTCGGGTTCGGAACCGGCCTCGCGCACCGGCACCCCCACCAATATCGGCCTCGACGACGTGACCTATCTGGAGCTGGGCCCCGCCTTCACCGGCTGGGCTGTGCACTCGGATGGCAGCATGCACGCCTGGGGTGACAACGGTTATTGGCAGTTGGGTACCGGCGGCGGCGACACGAACGTACCTGTCCCCGTCACCCTGCAGTGAACTGAGCGCCTGACCCGGTGTCGCCCCCGCCTCCAGGGCGGCGCCGGATCAGGCGCCATTCCTGCGTCACTTCAGCTTCTACCTGCGGCGCGCGCGACCCGCTATCGAATGCCCCCGCACGGTGAGCCCCCAGCAGCCAGGCCGCTCCTGTTTGGAGACGAGGCCGAGCCGTGCCAGCAGCTGCAAAGCCTTGTCCACCCGGTCTTTAGTCAGATTGCTGTTGCGGGCCAATTCACGTTCACTGAGTGGCGTGAGCCCCGCCCTCCACAGCACGCGCAGCAACCGTTCCTGATCGGTTGGGCGGCGCCATGCCTTCTTGAATGCATCAGTCAGACCCATCATGAGCCAATGCTCGCAGATGGCGGATTACGACAGTCTTACGCAGCTGCACACGCCTCGCGCCTGACGGGCAGCAAGCAGAGTTATTAAGCGGTACTTATGTCGCCGGTGCTAGACTCCACGAATGGAATTTGACTATGAACTCCTGAAGAAGCTGTCTGAAGCCCCCGGAATTCCTGGGCGCGAGGACCAGGTACGTGAGCTCATCAGGTCCGAACTGGGCGCTTACGCCGATCAGGCGCAGACCGACGCAATGGGCAATCTCACCGTCCGTGTGGACGGGCCGGCAGGCGCTCCCACCGTGATGGTCAGCGCCCACATGGACGAGATTGGCTTCATCATCCGCCACATCGACGATGACGGCTTCATCCGCATTCAGAACCTGGGAGGCTTCGACACGCGCAACCTGTTCGCGCGCCACGTGACGGTTCACGGGCGGGCGGGAACGACGCGCGTTGGCGTCCTCAACCCGGGCGTCAAACCGATTCACATCTCCACGCCCGAGGAACGCAAGAAACTGCCGGAGATCCACGATTTCGTGGTTGACCTCGCCCTGCCGGCCGAAACGGTCAAACAGGAGTTCCGGATCGGCGACATGGTCACCCTGCTGCAACCGTTCCAGGACCTGGGGGACGCAGTCACCGGCAAGGCACTGGACGACCGCACCGGCTGCTGGGTACTTATCGAGGCTCTGAGGCGCATTGAGAATCCGGCCGTGACTGTCGCCGCCGTCTTCAGCACACAGGAGGAAGTCGGCTTGCGCGGCGCCATTGCCAGCTCCTTCACCCAGGAGCCCGATCTGGGCATTGCACTGGACACCACCCTGGCAGTGGACACTCCCGGCACGCCCTCGCACCTGGCGGTCACCAGGCTGGGGGAGGGCGTGGGTATAAAGGTGAGCGACTCATCGGCAATCAGCAACGGCTGGCTGGTTGACGCCATGGCGGAACTGGCTGAGCGGAAGTCCATCCGCCACCAGTTCGAAGTGCTGCCCCGCGGCGGCACTGACGCCGGCGCCATACAGAAGAGCCGTGGTGGAGTGGCCAGCATCACTCTCTCGACACCGTCGCGTTACGTGCACACCGTCACCGAGATGGTGGCCAAGCGCGACCTCGAGGCCGCTGTCCATCTGCTCGTTGCCTTCCTGGAATCAGATTCCTACAGGAAGTCACCGGTCGGGTAAGGCCCGCGCTCAATCGGCCAGCAACGCCATCAGCTCGCTGGTGGGTTTGAGTCCCGTCTCCTGCTGAAGCCTGGCCGAGAATTCAGCAACGCGCTTGCGGGCGGCGTTGCGGCGACCAAGCCTTATCAACTGGCTTGCCAACAGCGCGATTGCCTGTTCGTGCAGCGGCTCCAGCTCCAGGACGCGTTCCAGGAGATGCAGCGAGTCCGCGGGTTTCGTGGCGCCGGCAGCCGCGGTCAGATGATTCAGCACCTCGCGCTTCAGGCTGTCGCGCTCCTCCTCCAGCGCGGGTGAATCCAGTTCCGGTACCAGGTCATTAAGGTAGAGGTTGAGCACTGACACCGTGTCGCCTGCTGCCAGTGCCGTGCGCAGCCGGTGCACATCCACATCGGCATGCGTCAGGCTCCCGTCGGCCAGGTAGGTGGGCAGGCCCCACGGCTCGAGGATGCGGCGAAGCAGGTGCAGCTGAACGTTCAGGTTGTTGCTCGAGTTTCCGGCCGGTGACTCCGGCCACATCTCGGTGGCCACCCGTTCCTTGCTGAAGCCGAGGGCCAGCAGCGTGATGATTTGCTGCTGCCGACTGGACAGCTGCACTTCCTTGCCCAGGTGCAGCACCCGAAAGGTTCCGAGCAGCCTGACTTCCAGCCGTGGAATCTCGGCACGCCTGTAGGTGATGGCTTCCTTCCAGCCTGAAGCGAGCACCTGTTCAAGCGGGAATTCCGAAGCAAGCTCCGGCCGGTCGCGCGGCAGGACAGACAGCGGCAGCAAGACGTAGCGCACCAGCTTTGCGGGATTCACGCTCAGCCTGAGCAGTTCGTCCAGGTCCGCTTCGTCACCGGTTATCAGGAAGCTGGCAGCGTACCTGTGCTGCCTGAACTCACGGTTCGGGTAGCCACCCGCAGTGAGCGCAAGCAGCTCGCCGGCCGACTCCCTGTTCCCGAGTGCCAACTGGTGAAGCGCGAGCTCGAGCTGCACGTAGGGGTCGGCCGGAAGGGTGTGCGCGATACGACCGGGTGTAACCAGGTCGCCCACCTTGCGGCATGTCCTGAGCCACAGGGCTCCCACCCTCGCCAGGGTGGTGTTCATCTCCCAGTTGCCGGCCCGTTGGTAGAGCGCCGGGAAGGCACCGACATCGCCCGTTTGGTAGGCGATGATCACATCAGCCCACAGCCGCCAGAACGGCTCGGCATGCTCGCTGCACTGCCGGGCCACCGCAAGCGCCCGGTCGTCCTGGAGGTCGAAAGTCAGGTTCACCGCAAGGTTGAACAGAATCTGGCTGTGACGTTCAGGGTCCAACAGCGGATCGGCGGCAAGCTCGGCAAGCGCTTCCACCTCGGCACCGGCATCGCCGGTGAGTTCGAACCGGAAAGGTGTGGCGTTCTGGACGGCTACCACTGCCAGGGCCCTGGCCTCCGGTGTACCGAGTGCCAGCGCCAGTTCCCGGGCCGCGCTAGCGGCCGCCAGCGAACCGTGGTAATCGCCGGCATAACCCTGGACCAGAACGCGCGCCACGTGCAGCCTCAGGAGCTCAAAAGGCAGATCCGAGCTCTGGCCGGTCATGGCCGCGGAAATCTGCCTGGCGGCCTCCTCGTGGAAGCCGACGCGGGAGAACATGACTGCCGCGTGCAACCGTGCTTCGAACAGTTCAGGGCCAGGCAGGTCCTCGCTGGCCACGGCCGACTCGAGGGCCCTGGCATTAGCCGGTTCCGCGTCCACTATCATCCGGGCATACGACTCCCGCAGGTTTCTCCGGGCCGGTGACGCAGTGGTGGGGACGAGGCGGCTCAGCTGCAGGTATTCCGCGCAATTCTCGCCGACCACCTGCAGGTGGAGCCGGTCGAGCTCCGCAGCCATAAGAGCATCGTGCCCAGCGCGCTGGCAGGCCCGTGCGGGGTCCATCCGGCGCAAGCGGTCGAGGTTGGTCTCAAGCGCCCGCCAAACCTCGGCCCTGTTGCTGCGCAGCAGGTGATCTGCCAGCAGCGGGTGCAGCCGGTAGTGGCGCTGCAGTTCCTGCAGGAAGCCTGCCGCTACCAGTTCGGTGGTTGCGTGATTGGCGGCGCTGTGTTCTATCGTTCCAGCCGCGGCCAGGAACAATGCCTCCTGCCAGGCATCAGCACTGACGCTTCGTTTCAGCGCCACATGCAGCGGCCCGGAGCCCGCCTCGCCGGTAAGAAGCGCGAAATGGAGCAGGAGAGGCCAGCCGTCCGTTTCGCGCAGGCCGGTCACTCCAGGTCCGGTGTTCAGAACCACTGCGAGCTGACGGGCCTCGTCCTCCGTAAAGGCAAGTTGCTCGGCACCCAGCTCGCGCAGCCGGCCTTCGGTGCGCAGTCTCAGCAGTTCCGGTTCCTGCAGTCTGGTGCGGCTGGCCAGAAGTACGAGCCCGTGACTGTTGCCACGCAGGAGTGCTTCCAGTTCCTCGTCACCCTGCAGGTCCTCTATCACCAGAAGGGTGGGCTCCAGGGCAAGTTCCTCGTGAATCACCGCCCAGGGTGCAGCGGCGGGGAGGCGCAAGACTGCGGCGACCGTTTCCTGCACGGTGCCACCCACCATGGCTGTCCACAGTATGCGCCAGCCATCGATTTCCAGGGCCTCGGCCCACTGGGCTGCCAGGATGCTCTTGCCATAACCCAGGGGCGCATGGAGCCACACGACATGTCCCGGAGAATCCGGCAGCATTTGCAGCAGCCGTTCCCTGAATACGTGCCGTTCCGCCGATCCCGATAGCGGCCGTGCCTGCAACATCCTGAGGGAATGTTAACCGCTTCTTGCGCGGCTAAGCCTCAGGACCTCACCCTCGGCATGGTCGGTCACCAGCCAGACGCTGCCGTCAGCGGCCAGCTGCACGTCACGCACCCGCCTGCCCAGGTCTATCAGTTCCTGCTCCAGGACACCGGAATCGCCAAGCTCCTGACGCACGAGACCCTCGGTCATCAGGCCACCATGCAGCAGCTGGCCCTGCCAGCCCGGGAACTCGTCTCCAGTTACGAAGGTCAGACCGGAAGGCGCCACGGTCTCCTGGAAGTAGTGGAACGCGGCAATCGTTCCCTCGAGCTCCCTGCCGGCTCCTATGCGCGCCCCTGAGTAGTCGACTCCGCCGCATGCCAGCGGCCAGCCGTAATTGCCACCGGCCTCCACATGGTTGAGTTCGTCGCCGCCCTGTGGTCCATGCTCGTTCTCCCACAGTTCATGGGTCTCCGGGTGGAAGGCCAGCCCCTGGGAGTTGCGGTGGCCGTAGGACCAGACGTAGGGGTCCGCGTCGCTCCGGCCCGTGAAGGGGTTGTCGCTGGCCGGACTCCCGTCCCGGTTCATGCGCAGAATCTTGCCCGCCTGGTCCTGCAGGTTCTGCGCACGGTTCATGTTCCGCCTGTCACCAACTGTCAGGAACAGCGTGCCGTCCGCCGGGTGGAAGGCCAGGCGGCCGCCAAAATGGAGGCTGCTTGAATCCTGATTCTCCCTGTTCATTTCGAAGATGGTGGTTACGGCCGAAAGCCTTGGCTCGCCGTCGACTTGCAGTTCGGCGCGGTCCACCGCCACTGCGGCCCCTGCGTCCGTGGGCTTTGCGTAGCTCAGGTAGATGAGCCGGTTTGACTGGAAATCCGGGTCGGGTTTCACGTCGAAGAGACCGGACTGGCTGCTGGCGTCGGCATGGAAGCGGTAGACCGGTGTGACGCCGGCCAGGGGAGCAGATAACCTGCCGTTTTGGTCTCCCAAGCGCAGACGCCCGTGGTCCCGCTCCGTCACGAGGTACTGCCCCGTTGGCAGCAGTGCGATGGCCCAGGGGTGATGCAGTCCGCCCGTAACCACTTCCACCTGGATCTGGTGATGCTTGCTGCTGACTACATTCATGGCTTCCTCCAGGGATTTAAGTCTCTCTTAAGGTCCAATGTCGCATGCTGGTCGCGTTCTACCTTGCGGCTGGCGCCACAGTCGTGACTTCATTTCCGGTCGGGTACTGCAACATCCTGGATGTCCCCCCTCCGCCCCTGCGGGCCCCGGTCAAACAGACTCACTGTGGCGCGGGTCCGCTAGTCGGACAGCAGGTCCATAAGTTCACGGCCTGGTTCCAGGCCCGTTTCCCGGTGCAGCAGCTCCCGGAAGGCGCTCGCACGACGCTTCGCGGCGTTGCGCCGCCCCAGCCGCGTCAGCTGGCCGACAAGCTCGCCCAGCGCAGCTTCATTGAGCGGATCCATCTCCAGGAGCCATTCCAGCAGCTGCACGGCCTCAGCCGCTTCACGCTCCCGCGCCTCGCTCAGCAACAGAGACTGCAGGTCATTGCGCAGCGCGACACGCTCCTCGTCCAGCGCCGGCGATTCGAGCTCGGGCACCAGGTCTCCGCGGTGAAGGGCCATGGCGCGGGTGGCATCGCCTGCGCGGATGGCTGCCCGGATTTCATGGATGTCCACGGTTGTCCTTTGCAGCGAACCGTCCACCAAGTAGGTTGGCAGCCCCCACGGTTCCAGTGCACGCCTGAGTGAATGCATCTGCACGTTCAGGTTGTTCGCGATCCGCTCGGGGTCGTACTCCGGCCAGACCTCAGTCGCGATCCGCTCGCGGCCGTAACCGAGTGCCAGCAGCGCCAGCATCTGCTGCTGACGCGCCGGCAGGTGAACTTCCTTGCCCAGGAGGCGCACGGAGAACCGGCCGGAGAGTTGCAGCTCCAATGGTGGAATTTCATCAAAGCGCAGGGATATTGCCTCCAGCCAACCTGAGGCCAGTACCTCCTGAAGCGGGTACTCGAGCGAGAGCTCGGGTCGGTCCCGCGGCAGGCTGGAAAGCGGCAGGAGCAGGTACCTGACCAGTTTTCCTGGGGTGACACTGAGGCTGAGCAGCTCGTCCAGATCTTCTGTGCGCCCATGAATCTGGAAGCTCGCAGCCAGCCACTGCTGCCGGAAATCGCGGTCGCGGTGACCGGCGCTGGCCCGTTCAAGGAGTTCTGTGGCCTGTTCCTTGTTTCCAAGCCGGTTCCGGTGCAGCGCCAGTTCAATCAGGACGTGCGGTCCGGGCTGCAGCAGGTGCTCAATGCGGGCCGGGGTGGTGGTGTCGGAGACGGCGCGGCACACCCGCAGCCACAGTGCGCTCACCCGCTCCTCGGTCTGGAGCATTCCCCATTTCCTCGCCCTGATCAGGAGGTCGTGGAAGGCGCCCACGTCGTGGGTATGGTAGGCGATCAGCACGTCGGCCCACAGCCGCAGAAACGGGATCCCCAGGTCCCTGCACTCCCGGGCGGCGTCGAGCGCAGCTTCAAACTCCAGGTTGTGTGAGAGGAACACGGCCTTGTTGTACAAAAGCTGCGCCAATCTGCCCGCGTCAAGTTCCGAAGACGCTGCCAGCGATGTCAGTGCGTCAACCTGTTGCCTCGCGTCGCCGGAAACCTGCCAGGCGAACTGTACGATGTTCAGCCTCGCGCGGAAGCTGAGCTGCACCGCCAAGGGCTGCTCGAGCCGTTCAGCCAGATTGACAGCGGCCTGGCTGTCGGCCAGTGCCTGCTCGAACCGCCGGGCGTAACCGTGGACGACCACGCGGCTCGCGAGCAGCAGCAGCTGGTTGAGCTCACCCAGCTGGTCCTCAGAAGAAGCCGCCTGGTCAATCAGTTCTGTTGCCTGCGCGGTGTGACCTGACCTGGCCAGCAGTTCGGCGGCCGTCACCTGCGCGTGCCAGCGGTCGTCGGCTGACAGGTTTCCGGCGCCTAGGGCCTCCAACAGGTTGGAGATGGGTTCAGTTGAAGCCATGTGCGGGAGCCTGGCCAGCGCAAGTCTCAGACGCAGGCCGGGACTCGCAGTGGCCGGCCGGTTGCGCGCCAGTTGGATGAATTCTTCAGGATGCTCGGCCACAACCCGCACCGGCGTACGCTCCAGCTCCTGCAGGAGAAGGTCGCGGTTGCCTGCGCGTTCGGCGGCCCTTGCCCGTTCCAGGCTGTCCAGCCTCTCCAGATTGTTGACCAGGGCCGTCCCGACCTCAGCTGCATTGTGGCTGAGCAGATGGTCCGCCAGCAGCGGGTGCAGGCGGTAGTGCCGTTCGAGTTCCTGCAGGAAGCCGGCCTGGACGAGTTCAGTGGTTGCGGCAGTACCGGCATTGTGCTCAAGCGTCAGGGCGGAAGCCAGGAACAGCGCCTCCTGCCAGGCGGCGCCACTCACACTGCGTTTCAGGGCCACGTGCAGAGGACCCTCCGGTTGGGCGCCTGTCAGCAGCAGGAAGTGCAGCAGCAGCGGCCAGCCGTTGGTCTGCTGCCAGTCTGCGGGCAGCGGCCCGCCACTTTTCAGGCTGGCGGCAAGCGCTTCCGCTTCGCTCTGAGTGAAGGCAAGCTGCGCCGGCCCCAGTTCGTGCAACCTGCCCCGGGTCTTGAGGCGCAGCAGCTCCGGTTCCTGCAGTGCCGACCTGCTGGCCAGCAGGATCAGGCTGCCGCGGATGCCGCGCAGGAGAGGCTCCAGATCCTCGTCGCCATGCAGGTCCTCGATCACGAGCAGCGTTGGCATGAGTTCCAGCTCTTCCAGGATGACCGGCCAGGGGACATCTTGCGGCAGGTTGAGGACGCTGGCCACTACCTGTTGCACGGGCCCGCCGACCAGCGCGGTCCACAGCACCCGCCAGCCATCCATCTCCAGTGATTCAGCCCACTGCGCTGCCAGGATGCTCTTGCCGTAACCAAGGGGCGCATGCAGCCATACGACATGTCCGGGTGAATCCGGCAGCATCCGCAAAAGCCGTTCCCTGTAAACATGCCGCTCCGTCAGGCCTGACAGAGGGCGTGCCTGCAACATCCTGCCTGATTCTACAGTCTCCCTTCCCGGCAGAAAGCCTGGCGTACCACTGATTGCAGGCCCGGACAGCAATCGCTCGCCAGCAGTTGCTGGATAATCCGGCATGGGGGTTGTCATGGAGAACAGGGGCACGGAAGCATGAAATGGGAGGACAGGGGCAAGAGCCGTAATGTCCAGGACCGCCGTGGCCGGCGTGGGCCGGCGGTGGCGGGTGCGTCACTTGGAGTGGGCGGCATCCTGCTCGTACTGGTCTTCAGCCTGCTTACGGGGACGGACCTGAGCAGCATCCTGTCGATGGGCGGCGGACAGCCGCAGGCGCCGCCTTCCCAGGAGTCGCTTGATGCCGAGCAGGAGCTCGTCAGCTTCGTCTCTTTCGTGCTGGATGATGCCCAGGCCATGTGGAGCCGGCTGTTCGCGGGCAGTGGCATCGACTACCAGGAGGCGCAGCTCGTGCTGTTCCGCGGCTCTGTCAGCACCGCCTGCGGCAGCGCCAGTTCGGCGCTGGGACCGTTCTACTGCCCGGCTGACCAGTACGCCTACATCGACCTGGCGTTCTACGAGGAACTGCGCGAGCGGTTCGGAGCGGATGGGGATTTTGCCCAGGCATACGTGCTGGCGCACGAGCTCGGGCATCACGTGCAGAACCTGCTGGGCACCATGGGCGAGGTGCAGGCGGCGCAGCAGAGCCAACCTGCGCAGTCCAACTCCCTGAGCGTGGCACTGGAGCTGCAGGCGGATTGCTACGCCGGAATCTGGGCCAACAGTGTCGCTGCCAAAGGTCTGATGGAGCGTGGTGACCTGGAGGAAGGGCTCGGTGCCGCCGCTGCCGTGGGCGACGACCGAATCCAGCAGGGCGCGGGGCGCCAGGTGAACCCGGAGAGCTTCACGCATGGCAGTGCCGAGCAGCGCATGCGCTGGTTCCGCACCGGCTTCGAGACCGGCGACCCGAACGCCTGCAACACCTTCGGAAGCTGAGCGCAGGGCAGCCTGCGAACACAGGAGACGGCCCGGGTGGTGATGCTGCCCGGGCCGTGAGTCATGCATAAAACGTATTTTTTTTGGTCAGCGTGCCCTGTTCGCCTGGGACATGGCACTGGCAGCCAGAGAACGGACTTCTTCCGACGAGCTCTTGTCGCTGAACAGCTTTTGGGCAAGGTCCTCGATCTTGGATCCGGTCTGCTTGCTGGGATCCCGCTGGGACAGAACCGATGCCGCAAGTGACCTGGCTTCCTTCGATGAAGACTTGTCACGCAGCACGCGCGAAGCCTTGGAGGCCATGGTCTGACTCGTCGTCTTGTCGTTTTTGGATGCCATTCCTACTCCAATTCGGTCGAACTCCAGCAGCAGCCTGCTGGCCAGGGGGCTTGGAACCAGTTGCCTAGATGTGTGTGGTCTGAGATTACCACAGCAGGCAGGGTGCAGGGGCCCTCAGGGAAGTGCCGGTGGTTGCCAGCTTATGCCGACAGCGGTGGAGTCCGAATCCGGGGTCACGAGCAGCGGCTGAACGACACGCAGCTGGCGAATCAGGCACAGTTGGCTGGCACTCTCCTGACAGTAGTAGATGGTGATGCTGCCGGTAAGTTCCGCCCTGCCCTCCTCGAGCTGAACCGGCAGGTGCAGCCTGAGCGGGTACTCGGGCGTGGCAATGCGCCAGGTCTTTGTTTCCGGCTGGAGGGTGGCGTCGCCCGTCACGTCCCACTGCACGTGCAGTGGAGCCAGGTGATTGGCCACGTAGCCGGGCGGCAGGCTCAGGTCAAGGGTGAGCAGCACCTCGCCGGGAGCGACCTGCGCGCTCACCAGGCTCAGTTCCTCATCGAACACCTCAGCGCCGCCGGTTCGCGCCAGCAGAAGTCCAGCCGGATCGCTCAGCTTAAGCGTCGACACGTCCGCGGTCTCCAGCGCCACAACCCTGATGGCGTGGTTATTGGTGTCCGCCACGTACAGCAGACCGGGCAGCAGGCTCAGGCCACCCGGCTCGAAGAAACTGCTTTCCAGCCCACGGCCATCCTGGTGGCCCGCTTCACCGCTACCCAGGATGCGCCGCAC
The DNA here is from genome assembly GCA_964393655.1 of uncultured bacterium. GTDB lineage: Bacteria > Deinococcota > Deinococci > Deinococcales > Trueperaceae > CALDPK01. The sequence goes on from CAYMUK010000020.1 coordinate 19,695, forward strand.
CTGACGCGTGGCCGGATCCAGCAGTTTGATGCTGTGGTTGTAGGTGTCGGCCAGATACAGCTGACCGTCGCCCCAGTCGATGCCCAGGGTGTGCTGCAGGCGGACCTCTTCGCCCGTACCGTCCACATCCCCGAAATCAAACAGACCCGTGCCAACCAGCGTGTCCAGCTGTCCGTCAGGGGACAGGTCGGCCTGACGGATGGCACTGGCCTCGCTGTCAGCGATGAAGAGCGCGGACCCGTCAGTCGCCAGTCCACTGGGCTGGTTGAGGCCACCGGTTCGCAGCGGACCGTCCAGCAACTGCTCGCGGCCGCTGCCGGCAAACAGTTCGAGGCGGCTGCTTGACGGGTCGAAGCGCCAGACCTGATGCTGCCCGGCCATCGCTACAAACACCTGGCCGTCATGCCACAGCACATCCCATGGTGAATTCAGGCCGTGCACCAGGCCGTCCACCTCCGTCATTCCGAACATGTACTCCTGTTCACCGTGGCCCGCAACGGTGGTCACCTGGCCGGACCCGAAATCCACCAGTCGCAGACTGTGGTTGCCGGTGTCGGCCACATACAGGTTGCCCTGGTCGTCCAGCGTCATACCCTGCGGAGCGTTGAATCCGGCCTCGCCGAAGCTGCCGTCACGCAGTTCCGCCGTGCCGCTGCCGATGACCGCCTGCACCTCTCCCGAAAGGTCGGTGACCACGATTCGATTGTTCCCGCTGTCGGCTATGAACAGGCGGTCACTGCCGGCATCCGCCAGCACCTTGCCGGGAAAGCGCAAGGCAGCGCGCGGCCTGACCACAGCGCCGCTGGTGAACGACAGCGGCTGCCTCTGCAGGGTGCCGCGGCTCTCGAACAGGGGAATCATGTTGCCGATGACCTCGTCGAACAGGTCGAAGATTCCTTCGCCTGCGTGCCGGCCAACTGCGTTGCCCTCCGGGTCTATCAGCATGAAGCCCGGCCAGGCGTTCATGCCGTAGGCCCGCCAGATGTCGAAGTTGGCATCGTTGACAATCGGCTCCTGCCGCCCGTACCGGTCGGCTATCAGCCGGATGTTTTCCGTCAGCGCCTCATTGGTGAACTTGGCGGAGTGAACGCCGATGACCACCAGTTCCTCGTCATACTTGTCCTGCAGCGCCTTCAGGTCGGGGATGACGTGCACGCAGTTGATGCAGCCGTAAGTCCAGAAATCCAGCAGCACAATGCGGCCGCGCAGGCTCGCCAGCGTGATGGGTTCGTCCGTGTTGATCCAGTCCAGTCCGGCGGGAAACTCTGGTGCCGGGGCGGTGCCCAGGTACTCCTGGGCAGGAACGGATTGGGGCAGCAGCAGGGCCAGCAGCACGAACAGCGGCAGCAGTCTCTTCATGGCCGCATGATAGGGCACGTGCAGCCGTTCACGGCACGCGTGGCTTGCCAAATCTCAGCGGAACTGGGCGCGGTGCAGATTGCTGTAGATGCCTGGCTGGGCCAGCAGTTCCTCGTGGGCGCCCTGCTCGGCTATGCCGTTTTCGTCCACCACGACGATGCGGTCGGCGTCGCGGATGGTCGCAAGCCGGTGCGCGATCACCAG